>NZ_JBHZOP010000012.1:0-253929 GCF_042787595.1 Stenotrophomonas sp. YIM B13575
GGGAGCGGTGGCGGCCCCAGCCAGGACGGCACGGAGGGCAGGGAGCAGCCATCAGCGGTGAGGACCACCGACACGGCGTCGCCGGGCGCGGGACAGCGCCCGGCGACCGGGGCAGTAGATCCACGCCATGCGTGGATGCAGTTCAGTAGATCCACGCCATGCGTGGATGCAGTTCAGTAGATCCACGCCATGCGTGGATGCAGTTCAGTAGATCCACGCCATGCGTGGATGCTCCTCTCAGAGCGCCAACACCCGCCGGTAACTCAACGGCCCGCGTCCATCACGCAACCCCAACCGCAACTCCAGACCGGTCGCCGGCAATACCTCGCCCTGGCTCGGCAGCATCGCCCAACCCACCCCCGGCTGCCATGCGCGCACCTCGAAGCGCTGTACATCACGCGCCACCAGCAGCCCGCGCGTCGGCTCAGGCGCAGGCAGCGGATAATGATCGGACGGCGCACCGCTGGCACGCCACAACGTGCTGCCTTGCCGCCACCAGCGAACGCGCTGCCACTGCAGCCCATCACTGCCGACACTGCGGGTGATCTCCAGGGTGAAGCCACCATCGGGGTGGCGCTCACTGGTCAACGACGGCGGCAGCAGCCGCGCGGGTTGATCGGCCGGGCGCACCGCACCGTTCATCAGCGCATCGTCGGCCCGCATCTCGATATCGCGCTGGAACTGCTGCAGCACCCGCATCGCCGTACTGGTCTCGGCATCGGCCTGGCGCAGGCGCTGGTCAGTGTTGGCCACGCTGTCCAGTGCGCGCCAGCAGATCACCGCCAGCACGCCCATGATGGTGATGGCGATCATCACTTCGATCAGGGTGAAGCCCCGCGCAGCGCGTTTCATGGCGCCGCCGTCCATGGCAGCTGCAGGCGCGCCAGCGACTGCTTCGGTGCATCTTCGGCCACCACGCCCAACTCCAGCTGCGGTTGCCCGTCGGCGCCGCTGCCCAGGTGCTGCTGCACCAGGAAACGGGTGCGCCCCTGCAGGCACAGCAGGCGTGCATCGCCGGGTGGTTGCGCGGCCAGGCGCAGCTCCTGCCAGCGGTCCTGCGCGCACAGCAGGGCCAGCCGACGGTCACGCAGACGCGACTGGTCATCGGTCGCCACCGCCACCGAGCGCATCACCGCTGCCAAGGCGATGGCCACGATGGCCAAGGCGATCAGCACCTCGATCAACGTGAATCCGTGTTGCGTCCGCTTCACTGCATGACCTGCAATTGTCCGCTGCCATCATCACGAAGACGCAGTCGACGGCCGTCCAGCGACAACGCCAGCTCCCACGGCACGCCGATCCATTCGGGGCTCAACTCGATGGCAGCCTTTGGTTGCACTTCAATGCCGCGGGTCTGCCATTGCTGGGGGCGCAGCAGGTCATCGCGCCGCAGCTCGACCCAGCCCTCGCTGTCGCGGCGGCTGAAGCGATAGCCTTCTGCGCTGGCCTGCCAGCGGATCGGCCGACCATCGATGCGTGCTTCATCGCGCGCGACCTGCAGGCGCTGCGCCAACCGCTCCGATTCCTGGCGCAGCTGCCGCGCAGGGTCGAGCAGGCTGCCAAGGCCAAGGCCGATACCCGCCGTGCAGATGCCGATGATGACCAGTACTACCATCAGTTCAATCAGGGTGAAGCCGCGTGGCCTGCGTTGCATCGGACATCGCCTCCCGTCCTTGCCGATACCTGCCAGCGTAGGTGCGGATGATGAAACAAAAGCGTCAGCGACAGCTGCTAGCGTGGCCGCACAGGACCCTGGCGAAGGTGCGGAACATGGACGGCAGGCGTTGGGATCGCAATCGCACGTTGACCCTGCTGGCGGCCATGCTGCTGCTGGCCGTGGCGGGATACTGGGGCATGGCCCTGTTCATGGCGCCGGCTCGCGTGGCCGCGGCCGCGGTGCAGGTTACCGTACCCGCTGCCCCGGCCGTCGACGACGCTGCCAGCGCACCGCTGGTGCGGCTGCTCTCGCCCGGCGCGGTGCAGACCGATGTGAGCGTGCTGGGCGTAATGGCTGGGCGGCAGGCGCCGCTGGCGCTGCTGTCGGTGGATGGGGCGCCTGCGCAGGCCTATGCTCCAGGCCAGCGGCTGGGTCCATCTACCGTACTGGCAGCGATCAGCGCCAACGCGGTTGAACTGCAGCAGGCAGGACAGCCGCGCTCGCTGCCCGTGCCCGAACTGCCGCCCCTGCCCACCGATGGCATCGTTCCCGCCGCGCTGGGGCGGCACTGAACACGGCTCAGCGCGCCGGGCGCTGTGGCACCACCGAACGCCCGAACGCATCGCCCATGCGTTGCCGCGTGCCTTCCAGGTTGTACTGCAGCATCTGGTTGCCGGGCTTGCGCATCACGCGTTCGGCTTCGGGAAGAGCAGGGCGGGCGGCTGCGCTCTCCGTCGGCGCCAGCTTGCGTTGCAGGCAGTCCCAGGCGGGGATGCGCTCGCCATTGACCTGTACTTCGATGCATGGCGCTGCGTCTGCCTGTTTGGCGGCCTGGTCGGCCCGCGCCCAAGGCGAAGCCAGCCCCAGGACCAACGCCATACAGAGGGCACGGCGGTTCGGCGTAAGCAGGGTGGCGTGCATCTTGAATCTCCCGAGGCAGCAGGCGCTCTGCAATGAAGACGTGCACCAGGCGAAGTGTCCGCCTGCGCCTGTTTCAGCATCGTCAACAGATGACAGTGCTGTCACAAAACTGTTGGCGGTTTTGACGCGGCCTGCACGTCCTGTTGGTAGACCCACGCGCCGCTCCCTGGCCATTCCCTTCGATACGACGCGATGCCTTCGATGACTCCCGTTCCGTGCCGTGCCGTTCGCCTTCCGCTGCGCCTGCATCCTTTGTTGCTGGCCCTGGCGTCGTTGCCCTTTTCAGTGCTCGCGCAGGACGCCGCGCCAGCGCCCACGGTGAACATCAACGAGTACATCGTGCGCGGCAACACCGTGCTCGATGCGCGCCAGATCGAACGCGCGGTCGAACCGTTCCTCGGCCCCGGAAAAACGCTCGCCGATGTCGAGAAGGCGCGTGATGCAGTCAACGCGCTGTACCAGCAGGCCGGCTACCAATCGGTCTATGTGGAGCTGCCCGAACAGCAGGTCAACGCGGGCGTGGTGCTGCTGAAGGTGCAGCAAACGCCCATTGGCCAGCTGCGCGTGGTCGGTGCCCGCCATGACTCACCCGAACGCATCCGCGAGCGGGTACCGGCGTTGGCTGAGGGGCGGGTGCCGGACTTCGACCAGGCGCAGAAGGAACTGACTGCGCTGAACGAAGGTGGTCGTCGCCAGGTGCTGCCGCTGGTGCGCGAAGGCCAGGTGCCGGGCACCATGGATGTGGACCTGCAGGTGGAAGAGAAGTCGCCGTGGCGCGCGAGCGCGGCACTCAACAACGATCACAGTGCCGACACCGAGAAGCTACGGCTTAGTGCATCGCTGGCCCACGACAACCTGTGGCGGCGTGGACACAGCGCGAGCATCGGCGTGTTCATCGCGCCGGAAGACACCGACCAGGCAAAGGTGTTCTCTGCGTCCTACACGGTCCCCTTCGAGGGCACGCCGTGGAGCCTGGAGGCATCGGGCTACAAGTCCGACAGCCGCGTACTGAATGCAGGCGGGCAGGTCGGTACCGGCACCGGCACCAACGTGATCGGCAACGGTCATTCCATTGGTCTCAAGCTCAACTACCGCCTGGCCGGCAGCAGCCAGTGGTGGCGCCAGCTCAGCCTCGGCGTGGACTTCAAGGACACCGAAGAAGACACGCAGATGGGCAAGGACAGCCTGAAGACGCCGTTGAAGTACGCGCCGATCACCCTGGCCTTCGTCGGTGTGCGCCAGGGCGAGAACGATCAGCTGAGCATCAACACGCAGCTGGTGGCGGGAACCCGGCGCCTGTTCGGTTATGGCAGCAACGCCACCGATTTCGGTCAGAAACGCTACTGGGCCGACCCGAGCTTCGTGGCGTTCAAGGCGGATGTCTCCAATACGCACACCTTCGGCAACGACTGGCAGTGGTATGCGCGTGGCTCGCTGCAGGCGACCGATGCACCGCTGGTCTCGGCCGAGCAGTTCGCCGCCGGTGGCATGTACACCGTGCGTGGCTACCTCTCGGCCGAAGCGATCGGCGACTACGGTGGCCTGGCCAACCTGGAATGGCGCACCCCGGCGTGGTCGCTGTGGAGCGGTACCGACCTGCGCCTGTACAGCTTCGCTGACGCGGCCTACCTGCGCCTGCGTCAGCCGCTGCCGGAACAGCGCGACAAGTACAACCTGGCCTCGGTCGGGCTGGGCGCGCAGCTGCGCCTGGGCGAACACCTCCAGTTGCGCCTGGACTACGCCTGGCCCTACGCCGATGGCCCGGTCACGCGCAAGGACGACCCGCGCCTGCATTTCAACATCAGCACCAGCTACTGACCCTTCCCTTGAGATGCGTTCTCCGGAGACCTTTTGCATGGACCGTCTGCTTTCCCGAATGTTGCTGCTGCTGGCTGCGCTGATCGCGCTGCCCGCCGCCGCGGCCGATGCCAACTGGTGGCAGGCCGAATGGAAGTACCGCAAGCCGATCACCGTCGACGCCGGCCCACAGGGCGCGGCGTTGGCCGGTAATCCCGGGCGTACCCCGCTGCTGCTGCGCCTGCATACCGGCAATTTCGGTTTTGATGGCACCCAGGAGGGTGGCAACGACCTGCGCTTCGTTGCTGCCGACGGGCGCACCGTGTTGGCCCATCAGATCGAGCAGTTCGACCCGAACCTGGGCCTGGCACTGGTCTGGGTGGACGTTCCAGCACTGACCGCCAGCGCGCCGCAGACGATCTGGATGTACTACGGCAACGCGAAGGCACCGGCCAGCGGCAATGGCCAGCAGGTGTTCGATCCGGACTACACGCTGGTCTACCACTTTGCCGAAGCCAATGCGCCGGCGCGTGATACCACGGCCTACGGCAACACGGCCGGTGCAGTAGTGCCTGCGGCGGAAAGCACGGTGATCGGGCGTGGCGTGCAGCTGGGCGCGGGTCCGCTGCCGCTGCCGGCCAGCGCTTCGCTGGCACAGGAAGCGGGCGC
The DNA here is from genome assembly GCF_042787595.1 of Stenotrophomonas sp. YIM B13575. Classification (NCBI taxonomy): domain Bacteria; kingdom Pseudomonadati; phylum Pseudomonadota; class Gammaproteobacteria; order Lysobacterales; family Lysobacteraceae; genus Stenotrophomonas; species Stenotrophomonas sp. YIM B13575. The sequence continues at coordinate 5,045 of NZ_JBHZOP010000012.1, forward strand.
GCCGCTCACCGTTTCGGCCTGGATCAAACCGGGCGCGCAGACCACCGCGCAGGCGATCTACGCCCGGCGCGATGGCAGCGCCGAGCTGGTGGTGGGCATCGACAACCGCGTGCCGTTCGTGCAGCTCAACGGTCAACGCAGCACGCCGGCACAACCGATCCCGGAAGGACAGTGGGCGCATCTCGCGCTTACCGCCGAGAAGGGGTCGCTGCAGCTGTATCTGAACGGTCGCGTGGTGGCCCAGCTCAGTGGTGAACTGCCGGCACTGAGCACCGCTGCGGTGGTAGGTGCCGATGCACCGGGCGCGACGCAGCCGCTGGCCAACTTCGATGGTGCGCTGGATGAACTGCGGATCTCACGCGTGGCGCGCCCGGCGGCGCTGCTGCTGGCCGATGCCACCGCACAGGGCGCCGACTCGCGCCTGATCAGCTACGGCGCCGACGAGCAGTCGGCCGGGCAGAGCCACTTCGCCTTCATCCTCAAGGCGATGCCGTTCGACGCCTGGGTGGTGGTCGCCATCCTCGGCCTGATGATGCTGTTGTCATGGGCGATCATGATCGCCAAGAGCCGTCATTTCGGCCGCACCAGCAAGGCCAATGCAGTGTTCACCGAGAGCTTCAGCAAGCTCTCCGGCGTGCCGCTGCGCACCTTGTCCGAGATGGACCGGCAGGGCAAGGTGCCGACGGCGATGCACGACGGCTCGCTGTGGCGCATCTACCAGGTGGCCATCGATGAAATGCAGCAGCGCCATCAGCGCGACGGCAACTCCGGCTATCTGAGCGCGGCCACCATCGCCGCCATCCGCGCGTCGATGGACGCGGTGATGGTGCGCGAACAGGAGGCGATGGCGCGACGCATGAACTGGCTGTCGACCACCATCGAGGGTGCACCGTATGTGGGTCTGTTCGGCACCGTGATCGGCATCATGCTGGTGTTCGTGGTGGCGGCGATGGCCGGTGCGGTGGACATCAACTCGGTGGCCCCGGGCATGGCGGCAGCGCTGCTGTGTACCGCCGCCGGCCTGGGCGTCGCGATTCCGGCGCTGTTCGGCTACAACTGGCTGGGGGCACGCGCCGAAGCGATCGGCGCCGACATGGCGGTGTTCATCGACGAGTTCGCCGCCCGCCTGGCCGAAGAGCAGGACGGACGCGGCCCGGCCGCGGTCCAGGGCTGAGGGACCGGCCATGGCCTATAAGGCGAAGTTCGGCATCAAGAAACGCGAGAAGGGCATCAACGTGACGCCCTTCGTCGACGTGCTGCTGGTGGTGCTGGTGATCTTCATCCTGACCAGCAACGCCTCCATTCCCGGCATCGAGGTCAACCTGCCGAAGGCCAGCAACAGCACCGCACTTGAGAAGCCCAAGACCAAGGCGATCACCATCGACCCCAGCGGCCAGGTATTCCTGGATGCCTACCCGGTGACGATGGCCGAGCTGGAGGACCGCCTGCGTACCGAACGCGCAACCTCGCCGGATTTCCCGGTGATCGTGCGCGGTGATGCGCAGGTGCAGTACGCGCGCGTGGTCGAGGTGCTGGACCTGCTGCGGCGGCTGGAGCTGGCCCAGGTCGGCCTGGTCACCGGCAAGGCGCAGGGCTGAGGCATGGCCGGCCATCGACCACCCCTGCAGGAGCCTGGTACGCGCGGACGCCAGTTGCTGGTGACGATCGCGCTGGTACTGGCGGCGCTGCTGGTACTGGGTATTGCCCTGTGGTGGCTGCTGTTCAAGGACACCGCCAGCACCCGCCGGCCGGTGGTGCAGCCGCCGATGCTGGCGTTGCCACCACCGCCACCACCACCGCCGCCACCGGAAAAACCGCCCGAGCCGGAGACGCCGCCGGAAGAGACCGTGCCTGAGCCGGAACCGCTGGACCAGCCAACGCCGGCCGAAGAGCCGACGCCGACGCCGGACAACGCCGACCCGGTAACCATGGACGCCGATGCGCAGGCCGGCGGCGACAGCTTCGGCATCCAGTCGGGCAGCGGCGGGGGTTCGTCCGGTGTCGGCCGTGGCGGTGCCGGCAATGCCAGCTATGGCCGCTACCTGGGCTATCTGATGCAACAGGCGATCTCGCGCGATGCGCGGGTCAAGCGCCTGGCCTTCCAGCTGCAGGTGAATGTGTGGCTGGCGCCGGATGGCCGGCTGGAGAAGGTCGAGCTGGTGCGTGGCAGCGGCAACGAGGAGGCCGACGTGGCCGTGCTCGATGCGCTGCGGCAGATCGGCAAAGTCGACCAGATGCCACCGGCGTCGCTGGATTTCCCCGCGCGCGTGCTGATCCAGGGGCGCCGCCCCGGCGCTTGACCGATGACTTCCGTGATTTCCCTTCTTTCGATGAGAACCGTGATGAACGACCACGACCGCGCTCGAACCGCATCCCGCCGCCCGCGGCCGGCCCGACGGGCGCTGCTGTGCTGCGCCGTACTGCTCAGCCTGGCCGTGCCGGCCAGTGCAATGGCTGCCGAAACCACCATGGTCAAGCTGATCAAGGGGTTGATTGCCAGTGGCGCGCTCAAGCCCGAAGACGGCCAGGCGCTGCTGGTACAGGCGGAAGCAGAAGCGGCGGCTGCGCAACGTGTCACTGCGAGTGGCGCAGCCAGCAGCGGCGGTGTGGCGCTGGAAGCCGGCGACGTGCGTGTGCCGTACGTGCCGCAGAGCGTGCGTGATGGCATCCGCGATGAAGTGCGCCAGGACGTGATGGCGCAGGCCAAAGCCGAGGGCTGGGCCGCGCCGAACGAAGTGGCCGAGTGGACCAAGCGCATCAAGGTGACCGGTGACATGCGCGTGCGCAGTGAGTCGCGCTTCTACTCCGAACGCAACAGCGACATCGAAACCAACTGGGCCTCGGTGAATGCGGGCAGCGGTTTCGATACCAACAACAACACCAACCTGCAGCTGCCGCCGCTGCTCAACACCCGCCAGGACCGCCGCAACCTGTGGCGCATCCGTGCACGGCTGGGCATCGAAGCGATGATCGGCGAGCACACCACCGCAGGCGTGCGCCTGGCCAGTGGCAGCAGCAACGGGCCGGTGTCCACCACCGAACAGCTTGGCGGCGGCCTGGGCAAGAAGGACGTGTGGCTGGACCAGGCATGGCTCGCCTACAGCCCGGCCGACTGGGTGACGGTGCGCGGCGGACGCTTCGGCAATCCGTTCTGGACCAGCGACACGCTGTTCTCCAACGACCTGAACTTCGATGGCCTGGCGGCCAATCTCAGGTACGACATTGCTGAGGACGTCGGCCTGTTCGGCAACCTGGCGGTGGTGCCGTTGGAGTACACCTCCGACAGTGCTCCCAGCCAGAGCCGGGTCAAGACCCCGAACGAGAACAAGTGGCTGTCCGGTGCACAGGTGGGGGTGAACTGGCGCTTCAACGATGACAACAGCCTGCGTGCAGCGCTGGGCTACTACGATTTCAAGAACATCAGTGGCCGCCTGTCGTCGCCGTGCGCGCTGTATGCAGGCGCGGTTGGGTGCGATACCGACTGGTCGCGGCCGGCGTTCATGCAGAAGGGCAACACCCTGATGCTGATCCGCGACATCGCCCGCAATCCGCTGGATCCGGCCAACACGCCCACACCGCAGTACGTGGGCCTGGCCTCGGCATTCCGCCTGGCCACCTTCAACCTGCGCTGGGATACACAGCTCGCGCAGGACATCGGCATGCGCCTGGACGCGGACTACATCCGCAACCTGGCCTATGACAAGCAGGCCATGTTCGCCCGGGCCAACAACGGCATCGTCAACAACTACGGCGCCGGTGGCAGCGCCAGCATCGATACCTTCCGCAGCGGCGACACCGCCTGGATGCTGCAGGCCACCTTCGGCGCCACCGAGCTGAAGGAGAAGGGCCAGTGGCAGGCCCTGCTGGGCTACAAGCGGATCGAGGCCGATGCGCTGCCTGATGCTTACAACGATCCGAACTTCCACCTTGGCGGTACCAATGCGCGCGGTTACTACGTCGGCGGCGCCTATGCGCTGGATGCGCGCAGCTGGATCAGCGGCAAGTGGATGGCGGCCAAGGAAGTGTCGGGCCCGCCGTTGTCGATCGACGTGTTCCAGCTGGAGTTCAACACCGGTTTCTGATCGGACAGCGTGATCGCAGTCACGACACGTGTGGCGGGGGCGCGGCGACGCGCCCGTCTAAGGAAGGAAGACCACGCGTTGCACAAAGGAGGAGTGGATGAGCCGTCGCAAGCTGTTCGAGAGTTCCGAGCCCGCCGCACACACACTGGGCATCGGGCCGGCCTATGTCTCGGTGGAGGGGTTGCGCCAGCACCTGGCCGAATTCCTGCTGTATGCAGGGCGCCCGGTCGTCATCATGCGCGGGCGCAGCGAGGTCGGCTATTTCCTGCCGTCACGCTGCTGGCGCCAGCGCGAGGATGATCCGCTGGCTGCCGCGGCCGCCGATCAGCTGCTGGATGCCGCCGGCTTCCAGGCCGAAGACATCCAGCAGGTCGAACAGGAATTCAACGCCATGCGCCAGCGCACCGTGCTGCATTCACGGCGTTGAGGGGCCAGTAGATCCACGCCATGCGTGGATGCGCTTATGCTGCCGCCCCGCGCTCGCTGGTGATCCGTGCACCCTCGCGCATCACCAGCGTCACCGGGGTCTTCTCCACCACCTCCAACAGGCGCTGCCACTGCGCATCACTCAGTTCGCCAGTGGCATGCAGCACACGGTGCACGTGGAAGCGCCCGTCCGCATCACGTTCGGAACGCAGCTCGGCGTGGAACTCGCCCAGCTCCCAGCCCTTGCGCTGGGCATACATGCGCAGGGTGATGGCGGTACACGCGGCCAGCGAGGCCAGGTACAGGTCGAACGGGGCAAAGCCCTTGCCCTGGCCACCGAGCGAGGCCGGCTCATCGGCCGCGACGTCGAAATGGCCGTTGCTGATGTGGTGCAGGTAGTTGTCGGCGGTCGAAACAATGCGTGCGTAGGCCATGGGAATCCCCGGTTGTAGCGCCGAGCCATGCTCGGCTGCAGGAAAGGGCGGCGCCAGCCGGAGCCGGAGCCGCCACGGAATCACTCCGTACGATCGTACGAGAACTGGATGCCGGCCGTGCCACCGCGGGGCACACTGCGGCTGGCCTACCCAATCGCACTGCTGCACGTACGCATTGGCGGCATGCTGGCTGAGCGGATGTCAGTTCCCCCTCCCGGCGGAGCCCGTTGCCAGTCGTGTGCGCGCCCGTCCGCCGGGGCGGAAGGGCGGGGGGGGGCATTTATCCCCAATTTGGCCAAATTGGGTATAGTGGCCTCCTATCCTTCCGCTGGAGCCGTGCCATGACCCTCCCGCTCGACCTGCCCGGCCTCGACAAGGCCCCGGCGTCCTCGGTCAAGACCCGTGGCTGGCCCAGCCTGATGCGTACCGTGCGCGAGAAGCAGGCGCTGGTCATCACCAACCACAACCACCCCGAAGCGGTGATCGTGGACATCAAGACCTACCAGGAGCTGCTGGCCAGGGCCAGTGGCAGCGACACCGAAGAGCGCAGCGACGTGCTCTCGCGCCTGCGTACCGAGTTCGACCAGGCGCTGGCCGGGCTGCAGCAGGGTGAGGGGCTGGGCAAGGTGATGGGCAAGCCGATCCGCCGCGGCCACAAGGTCGCGCTCGGCCGTCCGCTCTGACTCATGGGGCGGATCCTGGCGTTGGCCGGCGTCAACGGCGCCGGCAAGAGTTCGCTGCTCGGTACCTGGCTGGAGGCCGACGGCCTGGGCTGGTACAACCCGGACAGCTTCACCCGACGGCTGGTGGAGGCGGGCTGGCCGTTGGCCGAAGCCAACGCTGAAGCGTGGCAGGAGGGTGCACGACGGCTGCGCCAGGCGATCGCCGACGGCAGCGATTTTGCCTTTGAAACCACCTTGGGCGGCAACACCATTCCGCGTCTGTTGCGCGAGGCCTGCAGCCAGCACGACGTGGCGATCTGGTTCTGCGGGTTGGCCACCGTCGAACTGCATGTGGCCCGCGTGGCCGCCCGCGTTGCTGGCGGCGGCCACGACATCCCGCAGGACAAGATCCGCGCACGTTTCGATTCCGCACGCGAGAACCTGCTGGCATTGATGCCGCATCTGGCCGAACTGCACGTGTATGACAACAGCGCGCCGGCCGATCGCTACGGACGTGTTGCCCCCTTGCCTGTGCTGGCGCTGGATCGCAAGGGCCTGCAGTATCCGGCGTCAGTGGTGGAACTGCTGCACACCCCGGACTGGGCCAAGCCCATCGTCATGCGCGCGATGGAACTGCATGCCGACAGCACGCCGCTCGCCGGCCCGCCTGTGCGATGATCCGACTCCGCAGATTCAGTGATCGAGGAACAGGGATGTACGAGCGGAAGCACTGGCAGGCCATCGGCCTGCGCGCGCTGGTGGCGGCCATGGCATTGACGGTGGCGGCGCCGCTGCTTGCCCAGGATGCAACGCCGGCCGACGTCAAGGACGAGGCGAAGAACGAGCCGATGAGCTACGACAAGGCACGTCGTACCGCCGAGGCGTCCCTGCGCCTGCACCCGGGCACCGACAGCCAGTATGACTACCGCCCGCTGTGGGCCGGTAATGCCGACCTCGATGGCGATGGCCGCCCGGAAATCGTTTATCTCTACACCGCGACCCAGACCGGCAGCGCAATGCAGCTCAACGAACTGGTGGTGATGACCCCGCTGGCCGAAGGCGATGCACGGGGCCAGGCCGCATCGCCGGGCAAATCCGCCTATGACGACGAAACCTACGCGTTGATCCGCGCATCCGGTTACGCCGATGACGCTGCCGTGCACATTCCCGGCGAAATGGAAACGATCACCATGGACGGCGACCGTATCCGCGTCACCTTCAACAGCACCCGCAATTCAAAGCTGTGCGTGCGTGGCAAGGTGACCTGCCCACCGGAAGGGCAGCATGCCTGGGTGTACCGCTGGGCCCCGGGCAAGCTGACCCGCGCCGAGTAACCGCATTACCGGCTGCGCCATTCACCAAGGAGAACACCATGCACGGATCTGCATTTTCCCGTTCCATCCTGTTGCCTTCCGCATTCGCATTTTGGGCGCTGGTCGGTTGTGACCCGGTATTTGCGGCATCGAAGGCATCGCCACCGAGCCTGGTACAGGCGTTCCACGCAGCCGAGGCCTCGTTGCGGCGTATCCCCGGCGATGACATCGAAAGTGATTTCCGCCCGGTGTGGACCGCCGTTGCCGACCTGGACGGTGATGGTCGTGCGGAGGTCATATATCTCTATACGTCGACCTATACCGGTGGCTCGTTCGCACAGAGCAATGTGATTGCGGTGATGACGGCGCTGGCAGCGGATGATCCACGCGGCAAGGAAAACCCCAAGAGCCTGTCGCCTGTGGAGGCAGAGGACTTCGCCGCCATCCGCGCGTCAGGTTACGGCGATGATGCGGGCGAGCAGATTCCGGGTGCCGTGCATTCCATCAGGATCGAAGGTGACCGCATCATCGTCGCGTTCAAGGTCGTTGCCGGTGCGAGCACCTGCGATGTCGTGGGCTACAAGCATGTCTGCCCGCCGGATGGCGACTATGTCTGGACCCTGCGCTGGACCCCGGGCAAGCTGACCCGCGCCGACTAGCGCTGCGCAGCCGGCAGCGCCAGGCACTGCCCGGCGCTGCCCCTGGCACTTAGGCCGGGGTCACCTGTTCCGGCTCGGCCAGGTCCGGCAACGGCGGCAGGGCGCGGTCCACCGTCACCGGCGCATCGCTCTTCAACAGCGCGGCCGCCTCCTTGTTGCAGCCCACGGCCGGCGGCGAACCGCGCAGCGGCAGGCCGGCGGTTTCCTTCACGAAGATCATCGTGATCAGGCCGATCACCGCGGCGCCCATCAGGTAGTAGGCCGGCACCAGCGGATCGCCGGTGCGCTCCACCAGCCAGGCGGTCACCAGTGGCGTGGTGCCACCGAACAGCGACACCGACACGTTGAACGCAATGGACAGCGCGCTGTAGCGCACCGGCGTATAGAACAGTGCCGGCAGCGTGGACGGCATCGAACTGGTGAAGCACACCAGCGCCAGGCCCAGCAGCATCAGCCCAAGGAAGATGAGCCAGTCGTTGCCGCTGCCCACCAGCAGCAGGCTCGGCACCGCCAGCACCAGCAGCGCGATGCAGGCGCCGATGATCATCGGGCGCCGGCCCAGCTTGTCGCTGAAAAGGCCACCGACGATGTTCAACGGCATCATCACCAGCATCACGATGATGATCAGCAGCAGGCCCTTGCTCTCGGCATAGCCCATGGTCACGCTCAGGTAGCTGGGCATGTAGGTCAGCAGCATGTAGTCGGTCACGTTGAACACCAGCACCAGGCCCATGCACACGATCAGCTGGCGACCGTGCACTCGCAGCAGCTCACCCAGGCCCGGACGTTCGTGGTCACGCTTCTCTGCTTCCTCTGCATAGGCACGGAACGCCGGCGTTTCCTCCAGCCGCATGCGCATGTACAGGCCCAGCAGGCCGAGTGGGCCGGCCACCAGGAACGGAATGCGCCAGCCCCAGTCCAGCATCTGTTCGCTGCTCAGCAGCATGTGCAGGGCGGTGACCGTACCGGCACCGGCGATGTAGCCGCCCAGCGTGCCGAACTCCAGCCAACTGCCCATCAGGCCGCGGTTGCGGTCGGTGGAGTACTCGGCGATGAACGTTGCCGCGCCGCCATACTCGCCACCGGTGGAGAAGCCCTGCACCACGCGCGCGAGCAGCAGCAGCACCGGTGCCCAGATGCCGATGCGTTCGTAAGAGGGAATCAGGCCGATGGCGAAGGTGCCCAGGGCCATCATGATCATGGTGAAGGCCAGTACCTTCTGGCGCCCGTAGCGGTCGCCCAAGGGCCCGAAGACCATGCCGCCCAGCGGGCGTACCAGGAAGGCCACGGTGAACGTGGCGAACGCAGCGATCACCTGCGCGGTGGGGTTGCTGGAGGGGAAGAACACCTGGCCAATGGTGACGGCAAGATAGCCATAGACACCGAAGTCGAACCATTCCATCGCATTGCCAAGTGCAGCGGCGCCCACGGCGCGCTTGAGCATGGGCTTGTCGACAACGGTAATCTCGTCGACCTTCAGATGGCGGCGGCGTTTGAACCAGCCGAAATGGGCATGGGCATCGGAGTTGTCCTGCATGGGGACTCCCTTGGAAGAATGGAAATGGAGTGGAATGGGCGGTACGGATGTCCCGAAAGTCGGAAACGGCGATGCTGGCGCAGCAGGCGCAGGGGCATCGAATGGAAGGCCCGGAACGGGGCGAAAGGTGTGTGCGATCAAACGCCGCGCACGCGACAAGCATTGCCCGCTGCCAGAACGCAGGACGACATGCAGGACGAACGGATGGGTCCGATTACGTGTCAGACCGCGTCAGTGCACGTGGGGTGGTGGCAGGCGCAGGGGGCAGGCGGGGCGGGGCCCGCAGGCGTCATCCGCCGGGATCCAGCGCGAGGCGATGGAAAGGCGAGGGGGATGCAATGATGGAAAGCGAAGCGCCGGTCGGCAGTGCTTCCCGCATGCCAGCAACAAGTGCTGACGCGCAGTGGGTCGTGTCGATCATGGGTTCATGATAACGGTTACAGTGTGAGCGTGCCGAGAATCGCGCTGGTACGAACGCAGCGTTCCATCTTGCCTGTTCATGCAGATGACCCACGCACATCGAATGAACATGTTGTGCTCACCTCGCTCACGCCGCGCCTTTTACGGTGGTTACGAACCAACGCAAGGAGTAACGCATGACCCGTCGCATTCCCGAAGGCACCCTGGTTATCGTCGCCGATGGTGGCTCGGCCCGCGTGTTCACCAACGTCGGCAGCGAGCAGAAGCTCACCTTGAAGCAGGAAGGCGAGCTGCGCCTGCAGGACATCAGCGAGCAGGGTGTGTCCGGACAGGGGCCGTCGGGCGCGGTGCCCAAGGATATGTCGATCTCGCAGCTGAACGAAGCGACCTTCGCCAAGCAGGTCGCCGAGCAGCTCAACGAAGACGCGCTCAACAACCGCTATGCGCATCTGGTGCTGATCGCCGATCCCACCACGCTCGGCCGCATCCGTCCGTTGCTGCATAAAGAGACGCAGGCGCGGTTGCTGGTCGATATCGCCAAGGATCTGACCAACGCGCCGCTGGAAGACATCCAGCGCACGCTGCAGGCGTAACCGCATGCCCTTCATGCGTGATCATGTAGCCGCCGAGCCGGCCCGCGCGGAGGTGGATGCGCAGACCGGTTGGCTGCTGCTGGAATTCGGCGCGCCGTGGTGCGGCCATTGCCAGGCCGCGCAACCGGCGCTGCAGGCCTTCGTGGATGCGCATGATCTGCCGCACTGGAAGATCGAAGATGGCAAGGGCAAACCGCTGGGCCGCTCGTACCAGGTGAAGCTGTGGCCGACGGTGGTCCTGTTGCGTGACGGCATGGAAGTGGCACGCGTGGTGCGGCCGGTGGATGCGGCAGATCTCGCCACACTGCAGAGCGCGCTGCCGGATTGACCGGCTCCTGTAGAGCCGAGCCCATGCTCGGCTTGCTCCATCACCAACCGTAGTGCTCGATCACACCAGAGTCGAGCATGGGCTCGGCTCTACACGCGTCAATGCAGCGTCACCCGCACATGCTGCTCGCGCAGTTCATGCAGCAACCGCCGACCATGCTGGCTCAGCGCCATCATCGCAACCGTGATCTTCTGCAGGTTGTAGCCCGGGCGCAGATGCGCCTGTGGGTCTTCCGGTTCGTTCTCGCCGATCATCATCATCGCCATGCCCTCGGCGGTGCTCAGGGCGTGCTCGATGCGGAAGAACAGGGATTCCATTTCCGGGGTCAGGATGGGCGGTTCATGCGACATGCGATGGCTCCTTGAGGGGATGTGGCCACCGCAAGGGTGGCGGGCGGTGCGGGGTTGGAACTTCGGCTGAGCTTTGGGAAAAGCCGGAGGGCCATGCGGCCGCCGCGCACCGCCCGCCGTAGTCACGGCAAGCAGCTCCCAAGGCTCATTTCGGGGTTCCACACCCGGCAGCGTGCGTTCGCGCTGCGCGGACATCCTGCACACGCAATGGCGGTCTGTTCCAATAGGGATTGCATCTCGAAGTATCCATTTATGGGCTGAGTTCTCTTCAGGAGTGCGCATTTCGACAACCGCTGGCGCGTTCGCATCGAAATGGGCCTGCCAGCCTTGGCAGCATCCATTCAATCCCAGCGCCGATCCATTCAATTGGTTGCAGAGGCACAGGTTGAAGGCGGCATCCGCACTGCAGCATGCGACACCGCCACCCCGGTGCTAGGATCTGACCACCACCTGAATCGATCCAAATGCCGATGCCCACGCTGGACCGTCGTCTCCTGATCGCTGTCGCCGCTACGGCGATGTTCGCCTCCGGCCTGGCTGCGGCTGCCCCGGCCAAGACCGCCGCCGACAAAGCCTATGCCTCGGTCGACCCGTTCATTGGTACTGGTGGTGAAGGCCACACTTACCCGGGTGCCACGGTGCCGTTCGGCATGGTCCAGCTCAGCCCCGACACGCGCATCCAGCCGCGAGAGAAGGCCTATGGCTGGGCGGCGGGCTATCGTTATGACGACAGCAGCATCGTCGGCTTCTCGCACACGCATTTTTCCGGCACCGGCCATTCAGACCTGGGCGACATCCTGCTGATGCCGTTCACCGGCAACCCGGGCCTGGAGCGCGGCGACCCCGAGAAGCCCAGGAGTGGTTACGCCTCGCGCTTCCGCCACGACGACGAGAAGGCCGAGCCGGGCTACTACGCGGTCACCCTGGACGACTACAAGGTGCGCGCCGAGCTGACCACCAGCGCCCGCGTGGGCGTGCATCGCTACGCATTCCCGAAGGGCACCGACGCCAAGGTGCTGCTGGACATGCGTACCAGCATGTATGACTACCCGGGCAAGATCCTGTGGTCGCGGGTACGCGTGCGTGGCGATGGCACCATCACCGGTTTCCGCGAGACCCGCGGTTGGGCCGCTGGCCGCCAGCTGTATTTTGCGATGCGTTTCTCGCGGCCGCTGGCCAGCCACGAACTGCACAACACCGAACAGGACATCGTCTACAAGGGCTTTGCGCCCCCGGGCGAGAAAGACCCGAAGCAGCGCGCGCAGATCGAGGGGCGGCAGCTGGTAGGTACCTTCGACTTCGGCAAGCTGGAGGCGCCGCTGGTGGTGAAGGTGGCGATCTCGCCGGTCAGCGAGGCGGGCGCCATCGCCAACCTGGATGCCGAAGTGGCCGACTTCGATTTCGACCGCGTGCGCGCGCAGGCAAAGCAGGAGTGGACGCAGGCGTTGTCGGTGCTGGATATCGACGCGCCGGAGCATGCACGTCGCAGCGCCTACACCGCGCTGTACCACACGCTGCTGGGGCCGACGCTGTTCATGGATGCCGACGGCCAGTACCGCGGCGCCGACAATGCCGTGCACCAGGCAAAGGGCTATACGAACTATTCGACGTTCTCGCTGTGGGATACCTACCGTGCCCTGCACCCGCTGCTGACCCTGGTGCAGCCGGAGAAGCGCAACAGCGATTTCGTCAATTCCATGCTGGCCCATCATGAGCACAGCCCTTACGGCATGTTGCCGGTGTGGTCGTTCCATGGCCTGGAAGACTGGTGCATGATCGGCTACCACGCGGTGCCGGTGATCGCCGATGCCTACGTGAAGGGTATCCGTGGTTTCGACGCGGACAAGGCGCTGAAGGCGATGGTGGAGACCGCCAACTACGGTCCTTACGATGGCATCGCGCAGTATCGTGAGCTGGGCTACGTGCCGATCGACGAAGAAGGCGAAGCCGCCAGCAAGACGCTGGAATACGCGTTCGACGACTGGACCATCGCGCGCATGGCGCAGGCGATGGGCAAGGCCGATGTGGCGGCAACCTTCGACAAGCGTGCCGGCAACTGGCGCAATGCCTTCGACAAGGACACCGGCTTCATGCGTGCGCGCAAGCGCGATGGCAACTTCCGCACCCCGTTCGACCCCAGCGCCAGCGGCTACGGCACCGACTACACCGAGGGCAATGCCTGGCAGTACTCGTGGTACGTGCCGCAGGACGTGGCTGGTCTGGCCGCCGCGCACGGTGGCAGCGACAAGCTGCTGGCGCGCCTGGATGAAGTGTTCAATGCCAAGGTCGATCCGGCCATCTTCGAACACATGGAAGACATCACCGGCCTGATCGGCTGGTATGCGCATGGCAACGAACCCAGCCACCACGTGGCTTACCTGTACTCGTATGCCGGCCAGCCGTGGCGCACGCAGGCACGCCTGAAGCAGATCATGGACACCCAGTACGCCGATCGCCCCGATGGCCTGGCTGGCAACGATGACGTGGGCCAGATGTCGGCGTGGTATGTGTTCACCGCGCTGGGTTTCTACCCGGTGGCGCCGGGCTCGGGCGAGTACATCCTCGGCCGGCCGTTCCTGCCGAAGACCGCAATGCGGTTGCCGAACGGAAAGACCTTCACCATCGTGGCCGAAGGCCTGGACGACAAGCACACCTATGTCGGCAGCGTGACCCTCAACGGCAAGCCGTTGCAGCGCACCTTCCTGCGCCACGATGAGATCCTGGCCGGTGGTGAGCTGCACTTCACCATGCAGGCCGAACCGAACAAGGACTGGCCGGGGCAGGGCGCGCAGCAGCCCTATTCGATGACGAGGCAGTAACGCTTGGGAAGCGCCGGCTAGCGAAGCGAGAACGGCGGGTGCCGCGGGCGTTAGGGTGTGGTGGGGAAACGTCGCCGGGCTGGGCCGGCGACGCTCCAGTGACGCGAAATCCTGTCCAGACGGTGCTATGCCGTCTCTGATTCTACTTCTGCCAGACCAGCCTCCACACGCTGCTGTTGCAACAGCCTGCCGCGTCGGCTGGATGGTTCGCTGCTGATGATTCCTGCGCATGCTTGGTCGAACTTTCTGGCCACCCACCCGTATTTCTCACTCAACAGGAACCTGCTTTCCTGGCAGAACATGATCCCGGCCGTGACCATCAACTGGAGGTCCTGGCCCTGTGCAGCCTGGAGTTCACGCTGCACTTGCTCGGTGCTCAGATTGTTCAACAGGTAGTGGTCACGACTTTCGAGAGGTCCACCTTGTACTGCCGTTCTACAGAGCTCGCGAAATGAGTGGTTGAACTGGGACCAGCGCTGATATTCGCCCACTGCTTCGTTGATTTCAGGGTCGCTGAGGGTGCCCTTGGGCCAGCGCATGGTAAATGGACGCGGTACCGGGCCATCCATGGAGGTGTTCCATTCCTTCTTGAAATGATTGATCCATGACTTTGCAATCTCTGACACGACATTGCTGAAGATCGGTTGCGCCCTGAACTGATTGACCAAGCCGTCGATATTTTCGGCATCAAGATGGTGGACGTGGGGTTTCAGGCTCTGCAGCCGGCTGAGGAACGCACTGTCGGGCTCGTCCACACACCACTGGTAGTCTCGAATGAGACGGGCCGAATCCTCAAGAGTGTTCAATCGCCGCATGTTTTCAGCGTAATGATCCAGCGCCTTCCGCAAGGGATCCATGTTGCGCGTTCGGCTGCTGATGTAAGACGCGATTCCTTCTTCAAGCTCGCTGGCGGCATGGATTTCCAGTGCGTCGAGAAGGGAGTTCCACATTGGGGCATTGGAATGCGGGACTTCATGGACATCTCCAACGATGGCCCGGCCATGTGCCAGCACATAAGCTGTAGAGGGCCCATGCGGCAACGCCCGTAGATCGATTGCACCCAGCAGAACCGCGGAGCCTACTATCCGCGTTCGTAGCTTCTGGTCCTTGGTCATCAGTTGGCCGAGCAGCGTCTCGGTGAGCCTGGTGAGTTTATGGATGACACGGATATTGATGATTCCGCAGTGCTCGATGGCCTGCCGAAGCGTCAGCAGGTCCGTCGCTGGTAGTGCTAGGGTCTGTGGCAGGACAAGTGGTTCGGCCCCACTTTTCCTACTACGCCGCGCCGCACTCTCCGCGTCCTTCTCCTCACTCGCCTTGGCCGCAGTCATGAATGCTTCGGAGGGGGTGATCGACAGCGCGATCTCCTCGTCGATGACCTTTTCCCGGAACTGCTGCCAGGCGTCTTCGTCGGCCAGGCGATCAGCGTTGAGAATGAGGACTATTCGGCAGTCCAGCGCTCGTGCGCAGTTGTCAACGAAACCGAGCAGCTCGTCTACATGCAGATCACTGTGCTTGCGTTCAATATCATCGAGAACAAGCAAGCGTCCCTCCAGCAATTTCGGCACTGCCAAGTGGGTCAACTCATCGAGGACTTCAAAGCCGGCGTGAACGCTCTTCAAGGCATCTTTCATCCAGCGCCAACTCGCAGCAACGCGTTCCCGCAGTTCCTGCGTGTCCTGTCCGGTAAGAACACTCTGCGCGATGCGAAGACCAAGCTCGCGAACGCTGGCGACGCCGAACAATGAAACAGAAACAGGCTGCTTTCCGCTGCTCTTCGAAAATTCCTTCTGCACGTCTTTCCAGAGGTGGGTCTTGCCGGTCCCCCACGGTCCAGACAGCGCTACTACCCGCACGCGCTCATCGCCGATCAGTTCTGTTAGGGCTGTTCTGCAATCCTGATAGGACACGAGTACCTTCCATTGGTTTGAGTCTCCCGAGTAATCGTATCTGGCAATGTCGTGGTACGGAACTGTCATTTATTTGGCGCAAAAGATCTGCGCCTGCGAATTGCAGTCACTCCGTCATCATGCATTACACCATCCCACCATTGGCGCGCAGCACCTGGCCATTGATCCAGCCACCATCGGCACCGGCCAGGAACGCTACCGCGCCGGCAATGTCTTCCGGCGTACCCAGCCGCTCCAACGGATTCATCTTCGCCAGCCGCTCGATCAGCTCCGGCGACTTCCCGTCCAGGAACAGATCGGTGGCGGTCGGCCCCGGTGCCACCGCGTTCACGGTGATGCCACGCCCACGCAGCTCCTTGCTGAGGATCGCCCCCATCGTCTCCGCCGCGGCCTTGCTGGCGGCATACACGCTGTAGTTTTCCAGCTTGATGCCCACCACGCTGGTGGACAGGGTGACGATGCGGCCACCGTCGCGCACGCGGCGTGCAGCCTCGCGCAGCACGTTGAATGCGCCCTTGAGGTTGATGCCGATCACGCGGTCGAACAGGGCATCATCGCTGTCGGCCAGTGCGGCCAACTGCAGCACGCCGGCACTGTTGACCACCACATCGATGCCACCGAAGCGCGCCTCGATCGCGTCGAACAGGGCATGCACGGCTTGCGGGTCGGCGACATCGGCCTGCAGGGCCACGGCCTGGCCGCCATGGGCGCTCAGTTCGGCAGCCAGGGCTTCGGCCTCGTCGCGGCGGCCGGCATAGTTGATCACCACGGCGTGGCCGTCGGCGGCCAGGCGGCGCGAGATCGCAGCGCCGATGCCACGGGAGCCGCCGGTGACCAGGGCGACAGAACGGTAAGCGGGGGAGGTCATGGCACATTCCAGGAAGGCACGCCGGCATGGCGCAGGGCCATCTTCGTCTCTCCGCCGTCGCGGATAATCAGGGATAATCCGGAAACATCATCCGGCCAGTCGAACAATGGACCGATTCACCGCCCTGCGTGCTTTCGTGCGGATTGTCGAGCGCCGCAGCTTCAGCCGGGCCGCCGAAGACCTGGGGCTGCCGCGGGCCACGGTGACCGACGCGATCAAGGCATTGGAGCAGCGCCTGGGCGTGCGCCTGCTGCACCGGACCACGCGCGTGGTGGTGCCGACGCTGGAAGGGGAAGCCTTCTATGGCCGCTGCCTGCGCCTGATCGCGGACATGGACGATGCCGAAGCCGCGTTCCGTGACGTGCCACCGCGTGGGCCACTGCGCATCGAAGTGCACGGAACGCTGGGGCGTCACCTGCTGTTCCCGCACCTGCCGGATTTCCTGCAGCGTTACCCGGACATCGAACTGGAGGTCAGCGAGGGCGACCGCTATGTCGACCTGCTGCGCGAGGGCGTGGATGCGGCCATCCGCGTGGGCACCCTGGCCGACAGCGATCTGGCCGCGCGGCGCCTGGCGTTGCTGCGCGAGGTCACGGTGGCGTCGCCTGCCTACGTGCAGGCGCACGGGCAGCCGGAGAGCATCGCGTCGCTGGCGGCGGGACATCAGATGGTCGGCTACCGTTCCAGCGCCACCGGCCAGCTGATTCCGCTGGAGTTCGAGCACGGCGGCCAGGTGCGCCATGTGCCGTTGCCGGCACGCGTGCGGGTGTCCGGTGCCGACGCCTTCCTCGGTGCCGCGCTGGCCGGGCTGGGCATCATCCAGGCACCGCGTTATCGGATGGACCCGTACATCGCGCGCGGGCGGTTGCTGGAGCTGTTGCCGGATATGCCACCCACGCCGAGCCCGGTCAGCCTGGTCTATCCGCGCAACCGCACGCCGTCGCCACGGTTGCGGGTATTCATCGATTGGGTGGCGGGTGTGTTCGAGACGGAGCGCGCGCACGGCGGCCCATCCACGCATGGCGTGGATCTACGGTAGCCACGCTGACGGGAGGGTGCCGACAACGCGGCGGAAGGCGGCGCTGAACTTGCTGGGATTGGCGTAGCCGCAGGCCATGGCCACCTCGGTCACGCTGAGGCCGCCCTGCAGTGCCTGCTGCGCCCACTGCATGCGGCGCTGGGTCAGGTAGGCATACGGCGGCATGCCAGTGGCGGCGCGCAGCGCGCGGCTGAAGGTGGTTGGTTCCATGCCGAGTACGCCGGCCAGTGCTGCGACATCCAGCGGCTGCGAACGGTGTTCATCGATGAAGTCCTGCAGCTGGCGCAGTTGCCGCGATGACAGCGATGCGGCCATCGGCGGCCGGGCGTGTGGTTGGCCGGCAAGCTGGGCCAATCGCCGCACCACTACCTCTGCACCGTACTGCAGGAAGCCGGGCACGCAGGCGTCAACCTGTGCGCTGGACCATAGCGCCTGCAGTACGGAGGCGATGACCGTGTCGCGATGCAGCCGCAGGGAAAGGGAGGGGATGTCCGGGAAGCCCCCAGGCGCATCACGCCACTGCGCGGTATCGATGGCCATTCCCAGCAGCTCCACGGCAGGGCTGGCGTAGTGTCCATGATCGCCCGGCAGTACCACGTTGAACTGGCCCGGATGCCACCGTGCCTGCAGGACCCCGCCAGTGGTGCGTTGGTACAGGTTGCCGCCACCGGCCAGCAGCAGGCCCAGGCGCAGCTGGTGCGGGTTCCCCATGGGGCCTTCGCTGGCCTGGAAGCCGTGGCGCAGCAGAACGACCGAGCCATCCTCGCTGGTCACGGTTCCGGCCATGGGCTGGGCGACTTCCCGGTGCAACTGGTCGGCGAGGGCGGGCATGGCGGGTCCAGGAATGGAGCAGCGCTGACTGCGATGGAGTGGCGGCGAACGCGAAATGTTACAGGATAACAGTTTGCGCCAGCCGGCCCGCCAGGCGCGTTTCCGTTCCTTATGAGGTTGCCCTTGAAAGCCCCCGTTTCCTCCGTTGCCCTCGTCGCAGCGTCGTTGCTTGTTCCTGTTCTTCCCGCCCACGCCCAGTCCGCCGATGCCACCACCCTCGATGGCGTGGTGGTCACCGGCTCCAAGCGCGACACGCCCTACCTGAAGAGTGACCTGTCGGTGACCGTGCTTGACCGGCAGGCGCTGAAAGAAGCCGGTGTCACCGAGTTCCGTGACCTGGACAAGCTGGCCCCCAACGTGAAGTTCAACGTGATGGGCCAGCTGAGCAACATGTTCATTTCCATCCGCGGCATCGAATCCAATCCTTTCCTGGTCAACCGTGCGTCGGTGTACATCGATGGCATTCCGTTCCGCGAGCTGAGCAACGCGGTACTCAACCAGGTGGAATCGGTCGAGGTGCTGCGGGGGCCGCAGGGCACCCTGTACGGCGCCAACAGCGAATCCGGGCTGGTGCTGGTGCGCACGCGCGGGCCGGCCGATACCCGCGAGGGTGAGGTGAACGTGCGTGGCACCTGGTTCGGCAACGGCAACGGTACGGCCTTGGATGGCTTCCTGGCTGGCCCACTGAGCAAGGACGGCACGCTGTCGGGCTCGGTGGCGTTCATGGGCTCCGATGAGGATGCCCACCTGAAGAACCTGACCCCGTACGGCGCGCGCGGCGAAGTGAAAGAGGGCTACCTGCAGGGCAAGCTGCGCTGGCGCCCCAGCGATTACGTGACCGTCAACGCCTTGGCCTATCACCTGCGAACACGCGCACCGGGCATGTTCGAGTACGAGTACCTGCCGCTGGATACCGGCCTGTACAACCGCACCTATGGCGATCGCCTCAACGGTGGCCGCCATGCGGGTGATTTCACCTACATCAACGATGCGCCCAAGCGCACCGAAAAGGACGAGACCGTTGCCGGCCTCAGCGCGCAGTGGCAACTGCAGGCCGGCACCCTGGATGTTGCCGCCTCGTACCGCAGCGAGGAAACCACCTCGGCTGGCTATGATTTCGACATGACGGCCAGCTCCGCGTTGGCCGGCTACATCTACGACAGGAAGGATGCATGGAATGCCGAGGCGCGCTTCAGCTCGCCCAGCGACCAGGCGCTGACCTGGATGGCCGGTGTATCGACCTACCGCATCGACAAGGATTCGATCCAGGGCACCTTCGTCGGCCCGGCGCTGCGCGGCCTGGACAGTTACAACCTGGCACCGCGGCAGACCTCCAAGGGTGAGGACTACAGTGTGTTCGCCACCGCCAGCTACACGCTGCCGGCGTTGCCGAAGCTGACCGCCAGCCTCGGCATCCGCCACGAGCAGGCACGTCGCTCCACCGAGCAGCGGGCTGGATTCCTCGACCTCGGCGCCGGAGGGCTGGTGCGCTACCGCGACGCCGCCCTGGCACATACGTTCTCGGCGACGTTGCCGCGCGTCTCGCTGCGCTACGACGCCAGCGACAATCTGTCGTTCTATGCGGCCTCGGCCAAGGGCTACATCCCCGGTGGCTTCAACCTGGCCGCCGCGCAGAGCGATGTGATCAACGACAAGGTGCTGCGCTACGAATCCGAACGCATGTGGAGCCATGAAGTGGGTTTCAAGATGAACCTGGCGGGCGGCCGCGGCCATATCGGCGGCGCCCTGTTCCATATCAGCTCGGACAACTGGCAGGAAATCCAGGTGGCCACCGATGCCAATGGCCGGCCGATCTCCTCCGACTACGTGGGCTCGGATGCCTCGATACGGTCGCGTGGTGCAGAGCTGGAAGGGGTGTTTGAAGTTGCGCCAGGGTTCACGGTGATGGCCAATGTCGGCTATGTCGATGCGACGTACACCAAGCTGTGGGTGAGCCCGCAGGAGAACCTGCACGGCAAGCGGGTCAAGCTGACGCCGCACTACACCGGCTACCTGGCCGCGCGGTATCAGTTCGAGTCCGGCATCTATGCCCGGGTGGAATCGCAGTTCACCGGTTCCAGCGCGCTGGACGAGCGCAACCGCGCGTTCCAGCCGGCCGTGGCGGTGCTGGGCGTGCAGCTGGGTTACGAGCGGGGCCCGTGGAGCACCCGCGTGTTCGTGCAGAACCTGACCGACAAGCGGCGCATCAACGGCCTGATCTTCGACAACCTGGCCTTCGGCCGCGATGGCAACTACTACGGTCCAGTGGACAGCCCGCGCATTGTCGGTGCCGAGGTCGGCTACCGGTTCTGAAGGAGCATCAGCCGGCGGACCGCAGGGCCCGCCGGTTGCGCAGATGTGCGACGGTCAGCATCACCCCTCCGCAGGCGGTGGCAGCGCCATGCCAGAGCAGCGATTCCTTCAACGGCAGGTACAGCGAGGCGGACAGCAGCAGGATCGCGCCTGCAAGGGCCACGCACAGCGGCAGTGCCCGCTGATGGCGGCGCCGGCCGGCGGCGGTGCTGAGCACGGCGATCGTCGAGGCCAGCAGCGCGAACAGCCATTCCCAGCGTGAGGTCACCAGCAGCGCGGTCATCGCCGCGTGGCCAGGGTGCTGGAACGAGCGCAGCGCCATCATCGCCGCGGGCGTGAAGGCCAGCAGCAGGGGCAGGGCCACGCAATGCGCGGCACAGGCCAGCGAAAGCCAGGCGCCTGCCAGATCGAAGCGGGGATGCCAGCGTGCCGAAGCTGGCGGCTGGGCGCGGGCCCTTGCGGGCGAAGTCGGGATGTGGTCCATAATGTTACATAGTAACAATACGGAGTCGCCCCATGAAACGTTCTGCCGTCCTTCTGCTGCTGTTTGCTGCCCATTCTGCGAACGCCCACGACGCGCGCCATCACGATGCGCATGTCCATGGCCAGGCCGATGTCGATCTGGCCGTGGACCAGGGAACGCTGGAGCTGGCACTGCGTGCGCCGGGGATCGGCATCCTCGATTTCGAACGACCACCTGCCGACAGCCGCGAACAGGCCGCGTTGGCGCGGGCGCGGTCGATCCTGCAGAGCGGCAGCTGGGTCACGCTGCCGGGCGCTGCGCAGTGCCGGCTGGACCATGCCGAGGCGACTGCGGAGGGCTTTGCGCCAGTGGCGGTGGCAACGCAGCCCGGCCAGCATACGCACGCCGGATTCACCGCAGCACTGCGCTACCACTGCGCCAACCCGGCGGCGCTGCGTGGGCTGGCATTGCCGCTGCCGACGCTGTTTCCAGGTCTGCATGAGGTGATCGTCAATACCGCGACGTCGACCGGGCAAGGCCGCAGCGTGGTGACCGCCGACAGCCTGCGGGTGCCGCTGGCGCCATGAACGAGGCCGCCATCATCGACCTGCAGGGCGTGCAGTTCGGCTACGCCGACCGAGCAGTGCTGGACATCGCACAGCTGCAGGTGAGCGCGGGCAGCAGCGTGCTGCTGCGCGGCACCAGCGGCTCGGGCAAGAGCACGCTGCTGGGCCTGCTGGCAGGCATCCTGCTGCCGGGTCGCGGCAGTATCCGTGTCGCCGGCCACGCGGTGAACACGCTCGGTGCCGCCGCGCGCGATCGTTTCCGCGCCGACCATCTGGGCGTGATCTTCCAGCAGTTCAACCTGCTGCCTTTCCTGAGCGTACGCAACAACATCGCCCTTGGCGTGCGCTTCTCGCCGTTGCGCAATGCGCGCATCGAAGGTGGGCTGGATGCCGAGATCGCCCGCCTGCTGCGCGCGCTGCAGCTGGACCCGGCACTGATGTCGCGTGCGGCGGGCACGCTCAGCGTTGGCCAGCAGCAGCGCGTTGCCGCTGCCCGTGCCTTGATCGGCCGCCCAGCAGTACTGCTGGCCGACGAACCGACTTCGGCGCTGGACCCCGACGCGGCCACGGCCTTCCTGCAGCTGATGTCCGCGCAGTGCCGCGCCGCCGGCACCACCGCGCTGGTGGTCAGCCACGATGACCGCCTGCAGCCGTTGTTCGACCAGGTGCTGTCGCTGGGTGATCTGAACCGGGCAGGGGGTGTACATGTTTGAGTTGGCCTGGGCCAGCCTGCGCAGCCGCGCCCTGAGCGTGAGCCTGACCGTGCTGGTCATCACTCTGAGCGTGGTCCTGCTGCTGGGGGTGGAGCGCATCCGCACGCAGGCCCACGAGGGCTTTGCCAGCACCGTCTCGGGCACGGACCTGATCGTCGGCGCGCGCTCGGGGCCGGTGAACCTGCTGCTGTACTCGGTGTTCCATATCGGCGACCCGACCAACAACGTGTCCTGGCAGTCCTACCAGGAACTGTCCGCGCTGCCGCAGGTGAAATGGGCAGTGCCGCTGTCATTGGGTGACTCCTGGCGTGGCTATCGGGTGATCGGCACCACCGCCGGCTACTTCGAACATTACCGGCATGGCGCAGGGCATCCGCTGGCGTTCGCACAGGGCAAGCCGTTCGACGACCTGTATGACGCGGTGGTTGGTGCTGAAGTGGCGCAGGCGGCGCACATCGGCGTGGGCGCTGACATCGTGCTCGCCCATGGCACCGGTGCGGTGACGCTGGCCACGCATGCGGACAAGCCGTTCCGTGTGGTCGGCATCCTGCAGCGGACCGGCACGCCGGTGGATTCTTCCGTGCTGGTGTCACTGCCGGCGATCGAGGCGATCCATGTCGACTGGCGCTCCGGCGTGCAGCTTCGCAGCCAGCATGTCAGCGCCGAACAGGCACGCCAGCTCGACCTGACCCCGACCAGCATCACCGCCTTCATGCTCGGCCTGAACTCGCGCATCGCCACCTTCGGCGTGCAGCGCAGCATCAACGAGTATCCCGACGAAGCGCTGCAGGCGATCCTGCCCGGCGTGACCCTGCAGCAGCTGTGGCAGTCGCTGGGCACCGCCGAGCGCGCGCTGCAGTTGATCAGTGCGATGGTGGTGCTGCTGGGCATGGTTTCGCTGATGGCGCTGCTGGTATCTACGCTGCAGGAGCGGCGTCGCGAGATGGCGGTGCTGCGCGCTACCGGTGCGCGTCCGGCCTATGTCGCCTGCCTGCTGGTGGTTGAAGCCGTGGCCACCGCAGCGATGGCCTGCGCGCTGGCGCTGGCCGTGCTGACCTGCGCCAGCGTGGTGGGGCGCAGCTGGGCGCTGGCCAATTTCGGTCTGTCGATCACCCACGTCTGGCCGGACGCGCGCGAACTGGCCTGGGTGGGCGGCGTGCTGCTGATCAGCGCGGTCGCAGGCCTGCTGCCTGCGCTGCTGGCCTACCGGCGCACCCTGGCCGATGGCCTGGCGCCTGGGTCATGAGCACGGGCGTCCGCGGGTTGCTGCTGGCTGCGGCAATGCTGCTGGTCGCCTGCGCGCGGCCGACCGATACCGGTGTGCAGGCACTGCCGCCGTCGCCGGTGAAAAACAGTGCCCGCACCGAAAGCGAGCAGGAGCTGGACTGGTTGCAGATGCTGCCGGGCGATGAACTGGCCGCACTGGAGCGCGGTGAGGGGCCGGAGGTGCAGCACAGCGGCAACCGGCGCATGGCCCAGTTCGGTACCTTCCGTACCGTGGACGCGGTACTGGATCGCGCGGTGCGGTTGCCGGGCTATGTCGTGCCCTTGGCCAATGCGGCAGACGGTCGACTGCTCGAATTCCTGTTCGTGCCGTACTACGGCGCGTGCATCCACGTGCCACCGCCGCCACCGAACCAGATCGTGCACGTGGTGCTGCCGCAGCCGATCGCCATGCCCGACATGTACTCGCCGTTCTTCCTTGCCGGCGTGCTGCGTGCCGAGCGGGTGGACGATGATCTTGCCGGCTCGGCCTACAGCATGGCCGACGCCGAATTGAGGCCTTATGAACCGTAGCGCGAAGGTGTGTGCCGGTGTGCTTGCTGGCGTTCTGTTGGCGGGTTGTGGCCGGCCCGCCGTGGAGGTACCGCGACCACGGGACGATGCTGCTGCCGCTCCGCCAGCGGCGAAAGCCGCAGTGATCGACCGCTGGGACGCGCTGATGCCCGGGGAGGACAGCTTCCAGCGTCCACCGCCGCAGATCGGGCTGCCGCGTGGCAACGGCATGGATGGGGTAGGCGGCTTGATTGACGACACCGGTTCGGGCTCGCTGCCCGGGCAGGCCATCGATCATTCCAGCCCTCTTCGCGCGCAGCAGTTCGGCTCGTCGGCGGTGGTCGATGGCGTGGATGGACGGACGCTGGACCTGGATGGCTACGTGGTGCCGCTGGCGATGAACGACGCGGGGCAGGTGGACGAACTGCTGTTCGTGCCGTTCTATGGCGCGTGCATCCACGTACCGCCGCCACCGCCGAACCAGATCATCCATGTGACATTGGCCACCCCGATTACGATGGGCGCGTTGTGGGATCCCTACCGGCTGTCAGGGCGCCTGCAGGTGAAGCATTTCGAGGCGGATATCGCCAGCGCGTCCTATGACGCAGCCGCGGCGACGCTTTCAGCGATCACCCGATGACCAGGCTCCGCGCCCGCAGCGTCGCGCTGCTGATGGTGGTGCTGCTGCTGGCAGGGACCGGCGTGGCGCTGCTGTGGAACGCAACGCACGCGCCTTTGCCACCGGCAGTGGCATTTCCAGCACCGGCGGCGGAAGCGCAGGCACGCATCGAACATCACCTGGCTGCCGACAACGCCTTTCGTGATGACCTGCTGTTCCTGCTGGTGGCGACGCTGCGCGACCGCTGTGAACCGACGCAGGCGGGAGTGCTGGCACGCATGGCCAACCGTGCATCGCTGCCGGTGCTGGCGGCGGTGAGCGCCGTGACCACGCAGGATGCGAGCCTGGACCGGCCGATCTACCAGTACATCCAGCACCGCGCCGATGCCACTGGCTGCGGGCAGCCCCTGAGCTTGCCTGCAGGCGATGGCGGCAGGATCGAGGTGGATATCGAACAGTACGCACGCACCTTCCCGGACAGCTACTTCGACCCGCAGCGCAGCAGTGCGCCGCGTGACTTCGGTGGGCGCCCGCTGCCAGAGCGCGCCGGCAACGCCTGCAACAGCGTGGTGTATTCGGTGCTGCCGCTGGGAGGGGTGGATTGGCGCTGCAGCACGCTGCGCAGCAACGCCCGTGCGCGGGTGCGTGCGCTGTGCGAAGACGTGATGCAGCGGCAGCACGGCCATCTGCGTGGCGAACTGGATGCTGCGGTGGGCCAGGCCATGCAGGACCCGGTCGTGCGGGCGGTCGCTGCATTGCCGGCGGAGTGCAGGTAGGCACAAGCCTTGTCGCAGCGGGCGTTGCGCCTCCCGGAAGCTGAATAACGTTCCCTGGAAGATCTATAACTATACAGGACGTCCTGTATAGTTATGAGCGTACCCCTTCCCATCCAGGTTCCCATGGCTCTCTCCCAGCCCTTGGACGGTGCTCCGTCCCTGTCGCGCGCCCGACGCTGGTCGCTGCTGTTCACCGTCGCCGCCGGCCTGCTGCTGGTCACGTTGGACAACTCGGTGCTGTACACGGCGCTGCCGACCCTGACCGAGGAGCTCTCGGCCAGTGCCGGGCAGGCGCTGTGGATCATCAACGCCTATCCACTGGTGATGGCCGGCCTGCTGCTGGGTGCGGGCACCCTGGGTGACCGCATCGGCCACCGCCGGATGTTCCTGATCGGCCTGGTGGTGTTCGGCATCGCCTCGTTGGCGGCCGCGTTCTCTGCGACTGCCGCGCAGCTGATTGCAGCGCGTGCCTTCCTCGCCGTGGGTGCGGCGGCGATGATGCCGGCCACGCTGGCCTTGATCGGGCTCAGCTTCCATGAAGCGCGCGAGCGCAACATCGCCATCGCGATCTGGGGTTCGGTGGCCATCGTCGGTGCGGCACTGGGGCCGATCATCGGTGGCTGGCTGCTGCAGCACTTCTGGTGGGGCTCGGTATTCCTGATCAACGTGCCGGTGGTGGTGGTCGCCTTCATCGCGACCCTGGTGCTGGCGCCGGAAGGGCAGCGCGACAGCACGCGGCCGTGGGACCTGCTGTCCTCGTTGCTGGCACTGGCCGCGCTGTCCGGGCTGGTGCTGGCGATCAAGTCGCTGATCGCTACGCCGCCCTCGTACGGTGTCGGCGCGGTCTCGCTGCTGCTGGCGGTCATCGCCGGCTTCGCCTTCAGCCGCCGTCAGCAGCAGTTGCCCTATCCGCTGCTGGATTTCGCCATCTTCCGTAACCCGGCGTTCCTTGCAGGCACGCTGTCGGCAGTGTTCACCCTGTTTGCGATGGCCGGGCTGCAGCTGCTCACCACCCAGCGTTTCCAGCTGGTGGCCGGCCTCAGCCCATTGCAGGCGGGCCTGCTGGTATCGGTGGCGGCGCTGGGCAGCCTGCCCAGCGCGTTGCTGGGCGGCAGCGTGCTGCATCGCGTTGGCCTGCGCCCGCTGATCTGCGGCGGCCTTGCGGCCGGTGCGGTCGGTGTGGGCGTGGTGGCGCTGGGCTTCCCGCATGGGCTGGGCTGGGTGGTGGCCGGCATGGCGATCACCGGCTTCGGCATGGGTGCTGCGATCTCGGTAGCGTCCACTGCCATCCTCAACAACGTACCGCCGCATCGTGCGGGCATGGCCTCATCGGTGGAGGAGGTGTCCTACGAGTTCGGTGGCCTGCTGGCGGTCGCGCTGCTGGGCAGCCTGAGCGCTGCGATGTACGGCGCGTTCCTGCCGGAGTCGGCGGGTATTCCCGCGGCCGCGCGCGAGGGGTTCACCCAGGCATTGCACCTGGCGCGCGAGACGGGGCAGCGTGAGTGGTTCGCACTGGCAGCCGCGGCCTACGATCGCGGTTACCAGATCGTGCTGCTGGTGATCAGCGCTGTGCTGGCGGCCGGCGCGGTGATCATCGCGCGCCTGCTGCGGGGGCGTGCCGGTGGCCGCGACGGCGCTGGCGATCGCGTAAAATAGCGGCAATGAGAACCAGCAAGCGCGAGCGCATCCTCGACGCCGCCGTCAGCGTGATCAACCGCGACGGCGTGCGTGCGGTCACCTTTGAATCGGTGGCTGCCGAGGCGCAGTTGACCCGTGGTGGCCTGCTGTACCACTTCCCGTCGCGCGAGGCGTTGCTGCGCGGCATCGACGAGCACCTGGTGCAGAGCTGGGAAGCATCGATGGAGGCGCTGCTGGGCAAGTCGGCCGGCGAGGCCACTGCGCTGGAGCGCTACCAGACGTTCGTGCGGGTTTCGGCGCAGAGTGCCACCCGTGCCGAGCTGATGTTCATGCTGGACTCGGTGGACCCTGAGTTCCCCAGCGACCGGCCGTGGGCGCCGGTAGTGCAGCGCTGGGCACCTTCTCCACCGGCCGCCGGCAGCGACGACCCTGCGGCGCTGGACAATTTCGTGGCGCGGCTGGCTGCCGACGGCCTGTGGATCTACGAGGCGATGTACGAAGGCCAGCTGGACGAGAAGGTGCGCGCACAGTTGACCGAGCGGATCGGCGGGTTGCTCTCTCCTGGGCAGTCCCCTAAGGACTAGCCGCGGGCTACAGCGTCGCCAGCCACGCGCGGGGCGAGAGCCCCAGGCGCTTGCGGAACGCCTTGGACAATGACGCGGTATCGGCAAAGCCGACCTCGGTCGCCACCTGCTTGGCCGCTGCCCCCGCGCGCAGCTGGGTGCAGGCCAGGCTAAGGCGCCAGTCCAGCAGGTAGCTGGCCGGTGTGGTCTGCATCACGTCCTTGAACACCGCCGCGAACGCGCTGCGCGACAGGCCGGCGATGGCCGCCATCTTCGGCAGGGTCCAGGCCTGCTGCGGCGACTGGTGCAGGGCCACCAGCGTGCGTGCCAGGCGCGCATCGGACAGCCCGCGCATCAACCCGTGGCTTACCCCCGCCGCATCGGGATGATCGATCACCCAGCGCAGTACCTGGATCAGGGCAACCTCGAACAGCCGGTTGGTGAGCAGGCGCGACCCGCAGCGCTGGCGGTCGGCTTCCGTGAACAGCAGGTGCAGGGTGCCGTCCAGTTCACCGATGGCCGACAGCGGCACCACCATCACCGGCGGCAGCGACTGGACGACCGGATTGCGTGCACCGCCGTCGAAATCGAGCGTGGCGCAGGTGAAATCA
Source organism: Stenotrophomonas sp. YIM B13575 (assembly GCF_042787595.1). Taxonomy (NCBI): domain Bacteria; kingdom Pseudomonadati; phylum Pseudomonadota; class Gammaproteobacteria; order Lysobacterales; family Lysobacteraceae; genus Stenotrophomonas; species Stenotrophomonas sp. YIM B13575. The sequence continues at coordinate 33,354 of NZ_JBHZOP010000012.1, forward strand.
GGACCGTCCAGCGGCGCGTTGAGGAACACATGCCGCAGGGGCCGCGGGTACAGCAGCAAGCTGGGCGCGGTGACCTTCAACTGGCGCGTGATGCAGTCCGCGTCCGGGTGATGCACCTCCATCTCGCCCTTGCGCAGGATGTGCAGGAAGGCACGCCCCGGCTGCGGTTCGAACACGTGCCGTCCGCACAACGGGCCGGAATGGAACAGCGCTGCCTGTACCCGGAACCGTTCGAGCAGGGTCGACAGCCGGTCGGGCACGTCGTCGGATGGCCGGGCCGGAGGCGGGAGGGTGGTCATGGATGAATGGACAACATGTCTGGAGATAAATGCTCTATTCGTCCGGAGAGTCTACCTACGATGCGCCCATCGTCCAATCCCGGGCGCTATCGCAAGGAGTACTCCCATGTCCCGCATTCCCCTGATCGATCCGACCTCGACCACGCCCGAACGCCAGGCCCTGCTGGGCCAGGTCCACGCCGCCTTCGGCGCGACACCGGCGATGTTCCGTGCCGTAGCCAACTCGCCCGCCGCGCTGCAGAGCATGTGGGGCGCATTTGGCGCGCTCGGTGGCGGCCGTCTGTCGCCGCTGCTGGGTGAACAGATCGCGGTGGCCATCGCCAACCGCAATGCGTGCGAATACTGCCTGGCCGCGCACACGGCGCTGGGGCGCAAGGCCGGCGCCAGTGGCGAACAGATGGCCGCTGCGCAGATCGGCCAGTCCAGCGATCCGGCCACCGCCGCTGCCCTGGACTTCGCGCTGAAGGTGGTCGAGCAGCGTGCGCAGATTGCCGACGCTGACGTGCAGGCGCTGCGCGCGGCTGGTTTCGATGACGAGCAGATTGTGGAGATCCTGGCCCACGTAGCGCTCAATCTGTTCACCAACTACGTCAACGTGGCCTTTGACGTGCCGGTGGACTTCCCGAAGGTGGCGCTGCGCTGAGGCCGCCGCGTCAGGCAGGCGGATGGCCGTGCAGGCCATCCCCCTGCAGTTGCTCCGGGTGCGTATACACGTTGAAGCCCCCTTCGCGGGCGAACCCTACCAGGCACAGACCGGCACTGCGGGCCAGGTCGATGGCCAGCGCGGTGGGGGCCGAAACGGCAACCAGTACGCTGGCACCGGCGCGCGCTGCCTTGCTGACCATTTCGTAGCTGGCACGGCTGGACACCACCAGCAGGCCACCATCGATGCTGTGCTCGTTGTGGTGCAGCGCACCGATCAGCTTGTCCAGCGCGTTGTGACGGCCCACGTCTTCGCGCACCCAGCCGATGCGGCCACTGGCATCGGCCCAGGCCGCTGCATGGGTCGAACCACTGGCAGCATTCATCGGTTGCTGCGCGGCCAGCCCGGCCAGTGCCCGCTGCAGTGCAGCCGTCTGATACGTGCGGCGGTCCTTCACCGGCGGCAGCGGACGCAGCACGTCTTCCAGCTGACGCGCGCCGCACAACCCGCAACCGCCGCGACCAGGCAGCAGGCGCCCGTTGTCCAGATCCAGTGCGGCGCCAGGGGCGTCGGCGGACACGGTCATCTTCAGCTCGATGCCTTCCAGTTGTGGCTGCACCTCGGCGGACAGCAGCTGATCGGGCCGCTCGATCAATCCTTCGCTGAGCGAGAAACCCAAGGCGAAATCCTCCAGGTCGCACGGCGTGGCCATCATCACCGCGAAGGCGGCACCGTTGTAGCGCATCACCACCGGCACTTCTTCGGCGATCACGTCGACCTGATGCTCCTGCCCCGTGCTGCGCCAGCGCTGCAACGTGCGCAGTGCCGTACCGGCGGGCGGAGGGGAGGGCGGCGTCGATCCGGGCATGCGGCACATCCTGGGCAAAGCAGAAGGGCAGGCTACGCCCGCAGAATAGCGCAGCCCTCCAGTGAAGACGTGGCGGTAACCCTTGCCATGACAGCCTGCTGTACCACCGCTGGGCTATGGCGCCGCGGTTGCCGGCGTGCTTGACTGGCCACGGCAGCCGGGCGCGGGCCCGGCACTGCAGGCAGGCACTCCACCAACGCAGGTTCCCGACCATGTCCGAACAGAAGCCGCCGCGTTACAAGCCCTACAACCAACCGGCAGGCGGCTGGGGGGCCGCTGGTGCGACCGCCAGGGTGCTGCTGCAGCAGAGCGTGATCGGCAAAGGATCGAAGGCACTGCTGGCGATGAACCAGCCGGGTGGCTTCAAGTGCCCCAGTTGCGCATTCCCCGATGCCGACCACCGCAAGAAGCTGGAATTCTGCGAGAACGGCGCCAAGGCCCTGGCCTGGGAAGCGACCCAGCACCGGGTGACCCGCGAGCTGTTCGCCCAGCACACCGTCACCGAGCTGATGGCGCAGACCGATTACTGGCTGGAGCTGCAGGGCCGGCTGACCGAGCCGATGCGCTACGACGCTGCCACCGACCACTACGTGCCCTGCGAATGGGACGAGGCGTTCGCGCTGATCGGCCGCCATCTGCAGGCGCTGGACCACCCCGACCGGGCCGAGTTCTACACCTCCGGCCGCACGCCCAACGAGGCGGCGTTCCTGTATTCGATCTTCGTGCGCGAGTTCGGCACCAACAACTTCCCGGACTGCTCGAACATGTGCCACGAGCCGACCAGCCGGGGCCTGCCGCCGGTGATCGGCGTGGGCAAGGGCACCATCGTGCTGGACGACTTCGAACACGCCGAGGCGATCTTCGTGATGGGCCAGAACACCGGCACCAACTCGCCGCGGATGATGAGCAACCTGGTGGAAGCACGCAAACGCGGCGTGCCGATCGTGGCGGTCAACCCGATGCCCGAGCGTGCGCTGATCCGCTTCACCGAACCGCAGGACGTGGTGCAGATGGCCACGTTCGGGTCCACCGAGATCACCAGCGAGTTCGTGCACGTGCGCATCGGCGGCGACCTGGCGCTGATCAAGGGCATGATGAAGGTGATGTTCGAGCGCGAAGCGCAGGGCGAGCAGGTGCTGGATCATGCCTTCCTGGCCGAGCATACCGTTGGCTTGGAGGCACTGCGCGAAGACGTGCTGGCGCAGGACTGGGATGAGATCGTGCGGGTGTCGGGCATCGCGCAGGAGCAGATACGGCGCTGCGCGGAGATCTACATCCGTTCGCGCGCGACGGTCATCTGCTATGGGATGGGCCTGACCCAGCACCAGCAGGGTTCGCGGCTGCTGCAGCAGGTGGCCAACCTGCTGTTGCTGCGCGGCAACTTCGGCAAGCCGGGCGCGGGCATCGGCCCGATCCGCGGGCATTCCAACGTGCAGGGCGACCGCACGGTCGGCATCGATGAAAAGCCCACCGCGCGCTACCTGGATCGCGTGCAGCAGGTATTCGGTTTTGATCCGCCACGCGAACACGGCCACCACGTGGTCGAGTCGATCGCGGCGATGCTGGATGGCAGCGCCAAGGTGTTCATCGGCATGGGCGGCAACTTCATCCATGCCGTGCCCGATACCGAACGCGCCTACGAAGCCATGCGCAGGCTGGAACTGACCGTGGGCATCGCCAGCAAGCTCAACCGAGGTCATCTTGTGCATGGCCGCGACGCGCTGATCCTTCCGGTGGTGGCGCGCTCGGAGTGGATCCGCACGCCGCGGGGGGAACAGTTCGTCACCATCGAAGATGCGATGTCCAACGTGACCGCGTCGCGCGGTGTGCTGGAGCCGGCCAGCGAGCACGTGCTGCCGGAGGTGGAGATCGTCTGCCGCATGGCGATGGCGGCGTTGCCGGACAGCAAGGTGGACTGGGCCGCGTACATGCATGATTACGGTCCGATCCGCGACCTGATCGCCGCCGTCTACCCGGACATCTACGCAGGCTTCAACGAGCACATCGAGGCACTGCACGGCTTCCACCTGGATATTCCACCGCGCCGGCGCGTGTGGCCGACGCCGAACGGCAAGGCCAACATCCTGGTCATGCCGGGCCTGGAGGTGAACGCGGTGGTCGATGACCCGGAGATGCTGCGGCTGGCCACGGTGCGTTCGCACGACCAGTACAACACCACCATCTACAGCTACAACGACCGCTACCGGGGCGTGTACAACGACCGCATGGTGGTGTTCATGAACATCGAGGACCGTCTGGCACGCGGGCTCGGCAAGGAAGCCCGGGTGAGCCTGGAAACGATCAGCGACGATGGCGTGACGCGGCGCATCGAAGGCCTGACCGTGCTTGACTATCCGATGCCGCGCGGTGCGCTGGCGGGCTACTACCCTGAGCTTAATCCGCTGCTGCCGCTGGACTACTACGATCGGATCAGCGGTACGCCGGCGGCGAAATCCATTCCGGTACGGATGCGCGCGCAGATCGAGGTGACCGCGTGAGACGCCGCACCTACGGTTCCTCGTTGTCGCTCAGCACGATGCTGCCGTCCAGCAGCACGGGAACCATCTGGGTCCAGCCCTTGGCGTTGTAGTCGAGGCTGACCAGGTACACCCAGCCGCGCGCTGCGTCTTCGGCAGGCGGCGCCGCGCCGGCGGTGAAGCGCTGCAGGCTGACCTCGGAGACCACGAAGTCGTCGCCCGGATAACGCTGGCGCGCGTGGGCCAGCGCTGCCGCCGTCGCTTGATGCACCGACAGCGGCGGCTCGGCGCGTGCCGGGTCGAAGGCGGGCAGGGTATGCAACCGCGTCGCGCTAACCTGCCAGCGCTCATGGATGTCGTCAGCATCGCCGCTGGACAGCACGGTCCATTGGCGTTCGCCTGCCATGACCGGAAAGCTCAGCAATGCAGACATCAGCAGGGCAGCAGCATGGTAGCGGGCAGGCATGGAAAAGCTCCAATGAACGCCATCCATGATGACACCAGGCAGCGGCGACGGGTGCGCCGTGCGTCGGCTATCATCAGCCGGTGGATATATCCGGCCTGCTGCTGCGACTGATGCTGCTCCTGACCCTGGTGCTGAATGCACCGGCGCTGGCGCTTGCCTCGGGCGGCATCAACGGTCAGGCCGGCGATGGTCATTGCGGTGCGCCCCACGAGAGCGCCAACACTGCGATCTCTGCCGCGCCCGCCTGCTGCGATGAACGGGACGCAGGCGCGTGCAGCAGCGAGGGTTGCGAATGCGTGCCGGCCAGTGTGGCCATGCTGCCGTCGGCGCGAAGCCTTGCCGCATGGCCGCTGCGTGCAGTGCCCGGTAATGCGCTGCATAGGGGTCATCCCGCGCCTGCGCTGCCGCACCTGATCCGTCCTCCGATCGCCTGATCGCGCGCAGGCATTGCGTGCCTGCCGTCCAGCAGTACCCCCTCATCTACCTGACCCACGCGAATCCTTCGTGTGGGTGGCAGGCGCTCGCGCCTGCGATTGCAAAGGACAACCTGACATATGAACCGCACGCTTTCCCTGAGCCTGTTGCTTACCACCGTTCTGCTGGGCAGCGCTTGCGCGCGCGCTTCCGAAGAGGCCGTGTCCTCGCCCACAGCCGCCACCGAAACTGCCTCGGCGGTCGCGGTCGCGGTCGCGGCTGGGCCGACGATCGATCCCGAACTGCCGCTGGCCATCGTTCACAAGACGGCCAGTTGTGGTTGCTGTGGCGTGTGGGCCGACCACCTGAAGGCTGCCGGCTTCCCGGTTGAGATACGCGACACCGATGACATGCATCCGGTCAAGCGGCGCCTCGGCGTGCCGGCCGGCAAGGCGTCCTGTCATACCGCTGAGATCGGTGGCTATGTGGTGGAAGGCCACATTCCGGCCAGCGACATCAAGCGCCTGCTGACGGAACGGCCGACGGCGCGTGGCCTGGTGCTGCCAGGCATGCCGGCCGGCTCGCCGGGCATGGAAATGCCGGATGGCTACGTGCAACCGTACACCGTCGAGCTGGTGCGCACCGACGGCAGCACCGAGCCCTTCGCCCAGCACGGCCAGGGAGGCTGACAGTCAGTGGCGGTGCCGGTCGGTCTGACCGGCACCCTTCCACGCGGCCTGTGTAGCGCCGAGCCCACGCTCGGCTGCTTTCTGCCCGCAAGCCGAGCATCGGCTCGGCTCTACGGAATCAGCGGGCCCCGGCCGTTTGGCCAGCTGCGTGTCGAGCGCCCATTCGGCCGCATCCGCATGGGCCTTCTTCGGCGCGCCGCGTGTAGAGCCGAGCCCACGCTCGGCTGCTTTCGGCCTGCAAGCCGAGCATTGGCTCGGCTCTACGGAATCAGCGGGCCCCGGTCGTTTGGCCAGCTGCGTGTCGAGCGCCCATTCGGCTGCATCCACGTAGTCCTTCTTCGGCGCGCCGCGTGTAGAGCCGAGCCCACGCTCGGCTGCTTTCGGCCTGCAAGCCGAGCATCGGCTCGGCTCTACGGAATCAGCGGGCCCCGGTCGTTTGGCCAGCTGCGTGTCGAGCGTCCATTCGGCCGCATCCGCACGGGCCTTCTTCGGCGCGCCGCGTGTAGAGCCGAGCCCACGCTCGGCTGCTTTCGGCCTGCAAGCCGAGCATCGGCTCGGCTCTACGGAATCAGCGGGCCCCGGCCGTTTGGCCAGCTGCGTATCGAGCGCCCATTCGGCTGCATCCACGTAGTCCTTCTTTGGCGCGCCACGTGTAGAGCCGAGCCCACGCTCGGCTGCTTTCTGCCTGCAAGCGGAACATCGGCTCAGCTACAGGATCAGCGGGCCCCGGCCGCTTCCTTGGCCAGCTGCGCGTCGAACTTCTTCTCGGCCTCATCCGCATAGGCCTTGCAGCTCAGGGCCTTGGCACCGGCCTTGGCGCCAGCGCTGTAGTTCCAGTTGCTGGCACCAGGATGCGGGGTCAGCAGGATATCGCAGGGCAGCGCCCGCACCGTCGCGAAGCTGCGCTTGTAGTCCTCGATCAGGCGCGGATAGCGAGGGTTGTCCCTCAACTGGTAACCCGGTGCACTCAGGCTGTCAGCGTAGGCGATGCGCACCGGCGTGCCATCGCGGGTGTCGGTCCAGGTCCAGGCGGTACTGCCCGGCGTATGTCCCGGCATGAAATGGGCGGTGAAGTCGATGCCGCCCACCGTGACCACTTCGCCATCCATGATGATGCGGTCGGCGTTGGCCGGCGGATAGGTAATGTCATCACCGAAGTGCAGGTCGTGGCTGCCTCCGCGTGCCAGCAGCACCGCCGATTCGGCATTGGCCCCGATCTGCGCTCCTGTACTGCGCTTGAGCGCTGCAACCGGGCCGGCGTGGTCGGCGTGGGCATGGCTGAGCAGGATCAGGCGCAGATCCTGCGGCGCAACACCGCGCGTTTTCATGTTGCGCAGCAGGTGGTCGGCCATCTGCGGCATGCCGCCATCGAGCAGCACCGCGCCCTGCGGCGTCTGCACCAGCAGCGCGGTCAAGTCTTCGGTGCCGATCTGCCAGGTGTGGTCGGCAATCTGCAGCGGCGCCATCGGCTGCAGCCAGGAGGCATCCACGGTGTAGGCACGCAGCTGCGGCAGCGGCGGTTCGGCGGCAGAAGCCGCAACGGGAAGCAGGGCAACGAGCGTGATGGCGAGGGTCTGCAGGCGCATGGGAGGACACCGATGAAGGAGGCCCAGAAACTAGCATGGGCCTCCTTCGTCGCGTCACGCATAGATTTCATGGCACCCATAAGGGCGGCATGTCTCAGTAGCGATACTGCCACCCCAGCGTCAGCACACGTCCGCGCCCGGCAAAATAGCTCGGGTTGGATGGCGTGGTCTGCGAGTAGTAGGTGATGTACTGCTTGTTGGCGAGGTTCTGCACGCCCAGGGTGAAGCTGCTCTTGTCCAGCGCATAGCGGGCGACCAGGTCGAACGTGGTGTAGCCCTTGAAACTGGCCACCGGCACGCCGCGCAGGTCGAAGTCGCGGTCGAAGGCATGGCTGGCCTGCAGACGGGTGCTGAGCTGCGAGGTCCAGCTCTGCTCCCAGAACGCGGTCAGTCGGTTCGGGGCGATGTTGACGCCCGCCAGGTCGCTTTCCAGTCGGCCATCCAGATTGGCGTCATAGCGGCCGTTGGCGCGTGCATAGCCCAGGCCGAGGCGGCTGTCACCCAGGCGCAGGCGCAGGTTGGTCTCGAAGCCTTCCACCCGGGTAGCCTGGCGCTGCACGTTGTAGGCATCGATGCCGGCGTCATAGACCAGTACCGAACCCAGCTTGGATTCGGACGTGTAGTACGCGATATCGCCGCTGAAGCGACCATCGTCATATTCCAGCCCGATCTCGCGGTTGTCCGACACCACCGGCGACAGATCCACCAGGTTGTCCACGCGCTGGCCATCGCGATTGATAGCGCGCAGCACGCGGCCAACATCGGCCACGGTGTAGCCCTCTGAATACGACGCGTAAGCGCTGAGGCGATCGTTGATGTACCAGACCGCGCCGAAATTGGGCAGCGTCTCGCTCATCGTCGGTTTGCCGCCGGCCACCTTGCGTGCGCCGTAGCGGGGCAGGGTGGTGTAGTCGCCCACCTCCAGTTCGCCCTTTTCGTAACGCAGGCCAGCGGACAGCATGACGTGGTCGGTGGGCCACCACTGCAGCTGCAACAGCGGCGACAGGCTCTGGTAGGTGGTCAGCGGTACCCAGTTCAGACCGCTGGCCAGCAATACCTGGTGGGTGCGGTCACGCAGGCCATCCAGGCCCAGGGTCACGTCCAGCGACGTGTCGCCGATGCGACGCCAGCTCTGGGTCAGCTTGAAGCCACGCTTGTCCGATTCGTTCTGGGTCTGGTCCCAGGCGGCGTTGGCACCTGTGTTGCCCCACGGGTCCCACTGGCTGGCGCCGTAACGCCCCTCGAAATCCACCGCAAATACTTGAGCCAGGAACTGGCCGCCGAACAGGTCGGCATTGCTGTAGTCCAGGGTCAGCGAACGTGAGCGGTTCATCGGCGGATCGAGCGGCGTATCGCCGGGTACCGATGTGGCCGGGCGACCGGTGCGGAAGTTGCCATCCACGGGCAGGTAATTGTCCAGGCCACGCAATTCGTACCGATTGGCCATCAGCTGCAGGCGCTGGCCTTCGGCGATGTTCCAGCCAAGCTTGGCGAAGATGTTGGTCGAGGTCGAATCCATCAGCTCGCCCTGCGCATTGGTGCCGATCGCACGGCCCTCGCCGTCGTAGTACAGGCCCTGCCGCTCATGGGCCAGGCCGGCAACGAGGTCGAACTGTTCGCCGCGGATACCCACCAGTGCCGAAGCACGCTGGCCATCATCATCGCGGCGGCCCGGCGAGGCGGCGGTGAGCGAAAGGTTGCTGTCCAGCAGGAAGGCGCCCGGTTCGCTCGGCGCACTGCGGGTGATGATGTTGACGATGCCGCCGGTGCCGCCGATACCCTGCAGCGCATTGGCACCGTGGATCACTTCGATGCGTTCGATCATCGCCGGATCGATGGTGTGCGAATCACGCGAACCGTCGCGCAGCGGCGTGGACTGTGGCACGCCGTCGACCATGTACAGGATGCCGCGCCCACGCATGCTTTCGCCATAATTGGACATCTTCTCGCGCGCCGGGGCGAAGGCCGGGATCTGCGAGGACAGCACCCGGGACACATCCGAGCCCAGTGCCAGCTGTTGCTGGATGTCCTCACGGGTGAGCACGGTGATGGTGTTGGGCATGGCGGTCTCGCCCTGCGGCATACGCGCGGTGGACGCCGACACGGTCACTCTGCCGAGCGAGGTCGCGGCTGCCGGCGTTGCTGCCGTACGCGGGCTGTCCGCATTTGCCGCCGGCGTCGCGGTTGCGACCACACTGCGGATAACGAACACGCCCGGCGAGCGTTCCTCGACGCCCAGGCCCTGGCCGGCAATCAGCCGTTGCAGCGCCTCGCGTGGGGCATAGTGGCCGTCCAGCGCTGGCGCCTGGCGGCCGGCAACGCTGTCCGCCGCGAACAGCAGCTGGATGCCGCTCTGCCTGGCCACCGCATTGAGTGACTGCTGCAGCGGGGCGGCCGGAAGATGGACGTCCACCGTCGTGGGGGTGGACTGCGCCGCCACCGGAAGGGCGGCGGACAGGCTGACGGCCAGCAGGGCAGGCGTCAGGCGGCGCAGGGCGGCGGGCAGGGCAATGCGGGTCATGCAGGGTCCTTCAGAGGGGTTCTAGCAGCAGCCGGATGAGCGGGGCCACAACCCACCCTCGGTGCGGAAATCAGTGGCGCGCGGAGATGTGCACGCTGCCATCGTCGCGGGAGTGGACGGCGACCGGCAGGATCTCCGGCAACAGCGCCAGCGCGGTGGCGGCATGGTCGCCGTCGAACACGCCCGATACCTGCAGCGTGGTCAGGCCGGGTTCGTCCAGCACGATCGCGCCGCGGTGATAGCGCTGCAGGCTGCGTACCACCTCGCCCAGCGGGGTCTGCACGAACTGCAGCCGGCCCTCGGTCCATTCCCCGCTGCCGGTGGCGATCGGCTGCGGTTGCTGAGCCGGTCCGGTCCCTGCCAGCAACTGCTGGCCAGGCTGCAGGCGCTGCTCGCCATCGCGGCCAGCCACGCGCACGCCGACCTTGCCGCGCCACAGGCGGATCTCACTGCGGTCACCGCATCGATCCACGTCGAACACCGTGCCGTAGTTGCGCACCTGCACGGGGCCGGCATCGACCTGGAACCGACGCCAGCGCGACGGCGCCACCTCGAAGCGGGCGCGTCCGGAGACCAGTACGGCGCGGCGCGAACGCAGGTGGCTGCGCACCTGCAGATGGCTGTCTGCATCCAGTTGGATACGGCTGCCATCGGCCAGCAGCACGCTGCGGCGCTCGCCGATGGCCGTCTGGTAATCGCCCTGTTGCCAGCCGGGATCGAAGGCGTATAGCCCGCCCAGTCCAGCCACCAGCAGCAGGCCGAGCACGGCGCCGCCGATCCGACGGCTGCGGTGAGGGCGATACAGCTGCGCCGCATCGGGCACGGGAAACAGTGCCTTGAGGGTGTCCCGATGTTGTTCCAGCACACGATCAGGCGAAGGCGCGGCGGTCTTGTCCGGACGCGGCGGGCGCGGGCGACGTGGTGCTGTCACGTCAGCGCTCCCGCGTCCAGCGTCTGCCGGCAATCGAGCATCGCCAACCGCAGATGGCGCTCGACGGCCTTCAGGCCGATGCCCATGCGCCGCGCAACCGCTGCCTGCGGCACGTCATGGATCTTGTGCAGGATGAACACCTGGCGGCGTCGACAGGGCATCGCACGGATGACCTCGACCAGCCGTTCCAGTTCCTGCGTGGCAACGGCCTGCCTGGCCGGGCCCGCACCTTCGCAGGCGGCGTCGGGCAGTTCGGCACGGGGTTCCACCCACTGGCGGCGCAGGTCTTCGGCACGGCAACGATCAACCGCGGCGTCGTGCGCCATCCGCCGCAGCAGCGCCATCGGCTGCCGCACATCGGCCGGGGCCGGGCGTTCCAGCAGGCGGATGCAGACATCGTGCACCACCTCGCGGGCCAGCCTGGGCGAGGCGAAGCGACGACGCAGGTAGTCCACCAGGTCCTCGTAGTGGCGCACCAGCGAGGACACCAGCGGCAGCGCAGGTGGTGGGGAGTGCGGTGGCGTGGACATCCGGAAAAGCGGCGCAGGCGGGAAGGGGTGGGGCCACGCAAGACGGGCCTGCGCGGCGCCACGATAGTAATGGGAACCGTTCGCATTTGCTATCAGGTGTTCCGCGGCGACATTGTTCGTGGCCGCCGGAAAGTGAATCCACGATCACCCTCTGCCGCGCACACTCGGCCGCAGATAGGCTGCAGGGCAGCCATCGGGGAGAGTGACCATGCACGTGCTTCTGGTGATCGTCGGCGGGTTCCTGCTGCTGGGCGTCTTCGCCCTGTTCGGCAGGCTCTGGAGCACCGGCAGCTCGCAGCTGCCCACGGCGCTGTTGGCCTTCATCGGCACCTGGCTGCTGGTGTCGGTGGCCAATCTGTGGGTGGGGGTCAGCCGGGCGGGCTATACGGTGCGCGAGGAGTTGCCGATCCTGCTGCTGGTGTTTGCCGTTCCGGCGCTGGTGGCCGGTGTCATTTTCTGGCGGCTGGGCCGCTGAAGCGAGGATCCGCGATGCCGGCAACACCCCGTCTTCCTGCCCTGCGTCGTCGCGACGGCCATCATGCGCGGGTGACCTACGAAGAACTGTTCTTCGATCTGGTCTACGTGTTCGCCGTCACCCAGCTCAGCCACCACCTGCTGCACCACCTTGGCCTGCTGGGCGTGCTGCAGACCCTGGTGCTGTGGTTTGCGGTCTGGCTCGGCTGGCAGTACGCGTGCTGGGTCAGCAACTGGTTCGACCCGGAGGCGCCACGCATCCGCGGCCTGTTGTTCGTGACGATGCTGCTGGCGTTGCTGATGTCTTCGTCCATCCCCGAAGCCTTTGCCGGACGCGCATGGATCTTCGCCGGCGCGTACGCCACGATGCAGGTGGGGCGGACACTGTTCGTCCTGCTGGAAGTAGGGCGCGCGCATCCGCTGGCCGCCAATTTCAGGCGCATGCTGGCCTGGGTCAGCGTGTCGGCCTGCTTCTGGCTGGCCGGTGCGGCGGTCGAAGGCAATGCGCGGTTGGCGCTGTGGGCGCTGGCCGTCGCCTGCGAATACATCTCGCCGATGTTCGGCTTCGCGTTTCCTGGCCTCGGCCGTTCGCGGACCCGCGAGTGGACCATTGAAGGCGGGCATCTGGCCGAGCGCTGCCAGCTGTTCGTGATCGTCGCACTGGGTGAGACGCTGCTGGCAACCGGCGGCGTGCTGAGCGAAGTGGAGCACTGGAGTGGCGCGGTGGTTTCGGCGGTGCTGGCGACCTTCGCCGGTACGATCGCGATGTGGTGGCTGTACTTCGGCATCTCCAGCCGCGACGCCACCGACACCATCACCCGTTCCGACGACCCGGGTCGCATCGGCGCCTATTTCCACTACGTGCACGCGCTGCTGATCGCCGGCATCATCGCCACCGCCGTCGGCAATGACCTGGTGATGGACGAACCGGAAGCGGTGGTGACCCTGCCGTATGCCGCGATGCTGGCGGCGGGACCATTGATCTACCTGCTGGGCAGCGCGCTGTACAAGCGTGCGGTCTACGGCCACGTGCCGCGCTCGCATCTGCTGGGGGCGGCGGCGCTGGTGGTGCTCGGCTTCGTGCTGCCATGGATGCACCTGCTGGCCGCAGGGTGGCTGACCAGCATCGTGCTGCTGGTGGTGGGGCTGGCCGATACACGGTTGAAGCAGCGGCGCCTGCTGCGGGACTGACCGCCCTCCACGAGGGTGCCAGGCAGATCGCGACGGAGCGAACTCAGCCCTGTCCTATGGGGAGGGGGGCAGGGCGCCGATAGCCTCGTGATTCCATCACCGGCCCTTCCACGAGAGCGCCACCCCGGCGTTGTGCGCCGGGGGCGCCTCCTGCTCCCATGCCCTGGTTTCCCTCCCTTCCACCCCTGTTGCGCGGACGCGGCTCCTTTGACGACGAGGACTGTGACGTCAGTGCACTGCGCCGCTACCAGCACCGGGTGCTGCTGTGGGGCGGCTGCCTGCTCAGCCTCGCCATCGTTGCCGGGGCGGTCGCGCTGGTGCTGCTGCATGCCAGCGGCTTCCAGACACGTCGTCTGGAAGGACTGCAGCGCACCCATGCCGCGGTCGAGGCGCATCTGGTGGCGGCAGATGCGGCACACCAGCGCATGTTGAACATGGCCGAATATGCCTGGCGGCATCGCCCGGACAGCGATGCCGCGACCCGCCTGGCGGAGCGCGAGCGCTACCTGTCTGGTGGCCAGCGGATGATCGTCAGCGCAGGGCCCGAAAGCGCTCCGCAGATGGTGCTGGGGGTCGGTACCGACACCTGGCCGCTGGCCCGCCTGGACCGCTATCTCACGTTGGCCCATTCGCTGTCGGTGATCCGCAGGCTGAGTACGCCCCAGGGGGAACCGGATACGGCCGCCAGTGGCTTCTTCTTCGATCCCAGCCACCAGTTCCTGGTGCTGGGAGACGGACTGACCGAACAGCGCCTGCTGGCTGCCACCGGCGCCGGCCACCGCGCTGGTCTGTTCCAGCAGCTGCAACGGCTGTCGGCGCCCTCCGCAACTGCTGCGCCCGGCGCGGACAGCGCCATGCAGATCGCATTGGTGCGCCATCCCGTGAGCGCCGCCGCTTCGATCGCGGTACGGCTTTCGGCACACGACAAGGGCGGCGCGATCGGTACATTCGTGACCCTGGAACCGACAGACCGGCTCGCGCGGGTGATGGCGGTTGCAGATCGTGGCACGTCATTCGTGGTGACCGCTGACGGCCGGGTGGTTGCCGGTACCGCGGATGTCACCGGATTGCCGATGCGCAGCACAATGCGGGCGCTGCGCGCTGGCAGGCAAGGCGACGGCTCCGTGGTGGCGTTCCGGCAAGGGCTCCGCTTCTACCAGGCGCTGCGTGTGGCCGGCACCGACTGGCTGCTGGTGAATACCTATTGCGTGGGCGACATTGCCCATGATGGCAGGCGCCTGTACGTTGTGGCCGCCGTGCTCGGAGGCGGACTGCTGCTGGGCCTGTGGACGCTGCTTGCCTGGTTGCACTGGCGCGTGTTCGGCCCGGCGCTGGCGCGTGCAGCACGCGTCTACCAGGGCGAGCAGCTCAGCCGCTCCCTCATCCAGCTGTCGCCGGTGGGCCTGTGCCTGATCGATCGCGGCGAGGCCCGCCCCGTCCTGCAGAACGAGCTGATGCGCCACTATGCGGCGGCCGCCGAGCGCAGCGGGGTGCCGCTGTATCTGCAGCTGGTGCAGCTGGCATCCGAACACGAGTCCGGGGCCGGTGTGTTCCAGGCGCCGGTGGAGTTCGAGCTGCCTGTTCCCGCCAACGACAAATCTCCCGCCCGGCAACTGCTGGTCGGTGCGGTGGGTGCCACCTACCAGGGGCGCAGCGTGCTGCTGTGCGCACTGCGCGATCTCAGCGCGCGCGTGGAGCTCGAACAGCAGCAGGCGCAGGCACGCCAGGCCGCTGAAGCGGCGAGCCGCGCCAAGGGCATCTTCCTGGCGACCATGAGCCACGAAATCCGCACACCGTTGCACGGCATCCTTGGCCACCTCGAACTGCTTGGCCGGTCCTCGCTCGATGAGGACCAACAGGCCCGACTGCGCCGCATCAACCAATCGGCCGACTCGCTGCTGCAGATCATCAACGACGTGCTGGACTTTTCCCGTGCCGAAGCGGGGCAGCTGGAGCTGCAGGCCGAGACGTTCGAGCCGATCGCGCTGCTGGAGCGGGTTGCCGTGCTGTTCTCGCCGCTGGCAGAGGCCAAGGGACTGGTGATGGACCTGTCGGTGGATGCGGCAGTGCCTGCGCAGGTGGAAGGCCCGCAGGCGCGGATCGAGCAGGTACTGCGCAACTTGGTCAGCAATGCGGTGAAGTTCACCCTTTCCGGGCGCATCGCGCTGCGGGCGCGGGTGGAAGCGCAGGGCGAGACCCTGATGCTGCAGATGGAGGTGGCTGACTCCGGCATCGGCCTGAGTCCGTCGCAGCTGGAACGGCTGTTCCAGCCTTATGTGCAGGCCGACGCGAGCATCATCACCCGCTTCGGCGGGTCCGGGCTGGGGCTGTCGTTGTGCCGGGAGCTGTGCCTGCGGATGGGCGGGGAGATCCAGGCGCGCAGTACGCCCGCCGTGGGCAGTGTGTTTACCTTCGCGGTGCCGGTGGGGCGCGTGGCTGGCGCGTCGCCTCGGCCACTGGCAGGACGCAGCGTGGTGCTTGCCTCGGCGGCGGCCGGCTGGAGCGATGAACTGAGCCGGCGTTTGCAGGCGTGGGGCGCCCATGTGCAGGTGATTGATGATCCTGCTCTGCTGGCCCAGCACGATGTCGATGCGGCCACGCCGCTGGTCCTGTTCGAGCGCGGGCCGGCGCGGGAACTGCCGGTTCTTGGCGAGGACGGGCGGTGCGTGGTGCGGGTCAGTGCCGATGGCCCCCTGCGTGCGCAGCGGCGTGGCTCCACCTGGCGGGTATCCTGCTATTCCGGCGAGTCGCTGCTGCAGGCGTTGCTGGCGCCGGCCCGACCGGGGCAGCGACCGCTGGCGGTCGGGCAGGGCTTGGACTAGATTCATCGCGGGCGCCAGCGCACGACATCATTCAAGGGGAATCACCATGCATCCGGCCGCGCCTGCAGCGCCCATCAACCAGATAGATGCCCTGCGCAGGCTGCAGCGACGCCTGCTGTTCGGTGGTGGCGGACTGATCAGCATCCTGATCGTGCTGACGGCCGCCGCCAGCCTCGTCGGTGGTATCGGCGAGTTCCATTCGCGCGAGCGTCAGACCTTCCAGGAGGCGCAGTCGGCGCTGGACTATTTCCTGTCCCAGCGCGACCGCGCCTATGCGAGCAGCATCAATGCCAACGACGCATTGTGGACTGACCAGCAGGCCGAGCTGCGACGACTGGGTGCCCCTCTGCTGAGTGATTTCCTGTCGCAGGGTCAGCAGGGGGTGGTGCGGGCGGAAGGGCGCGCATCGGTGCCCTGGCTGGTGCTGGGCAATCCCGCGCAGCCGATGCCGCAGGACGAGCTCGAAGCCTACCTGGGCATGCTGCACGAATACTCGGCATACACGGCTGCGACCATCACTGCCCTGCAGACACAGGGGCCGATCACCATGTACGCGTATGAGCCGAAGGGACGGCTGCTGGCCGTCGCCGGCGTGATCGACGAGGCCCAGCTGCTGCAGACGCTGAAGGTGCCGACCCGTGCCCAGGCCTTCGAAAGACTGATGCAGATGGAAGCGGCTGTGGGCGATCGGGTTCCCGCGCCCGGTCCAGTGGCAGGTGCAGCGCAGGGGCGCCGCCTGGTGTCGTTCCTGGGTGACAACCCGCTCAACGGCCAACCTGCGTTGGTCGGCGTGATGACGATGGCGCGTGCGGACGTGCCGTACTTCCGTCGCGTGGTGTTCGAATCCATCGACAATCTCAAGGGTCGACTGGAAGCAACCGATCCCGGCAGTTACCTGGTGACCACCGGCGACGGGCGTGTGGTGCTGGCGGGCGGGGCGCTCGCGCGATCACCCGCTGCGTTGGCCGCGACGCTGGCAGATGCGCGATCAGCCGCGGGGCAGCGCCAGTACCACGATGGCCGGTTCCTGGTCAGCGGCGCGCTGCGCGGGGTGGATTGGCGCCTGACCCACCTGTACGGCTGGGCAGACCTGTGGCGCGCGCAGCATGCGGCGATCCTGCTGCGGGTGTTCACCGCACTGCTGATCCTGGCAGCACTGTGGATGCTGCTGTGGCGGATGGACCGTCGCGTCTTCGCACCGGCGCTGGCCGATGCCTCGCGGGTGTATGAGAGCGAGGCGCTGAGGCAGGCCATCATCGGTACCGCGCCGGTAGGCCTGGCGCTGCTGCGCCGACGCGACGGTGCGGCACTGCTGCAGAACCAGGTGGCGCGCGAACTGGTTGGCGAATCCGGTCAGGACCACGCCGTGCCGGAACTCTATGCGCAGCTGATCGCCCATGCACGTGGCCTGCCAGCCCGTGGCGGTGAATTCAACTGGGCGCTGGGCGCCGGCACCGACGACGCCCGTCAGTTGCAGGTCGCCCTGGCGGCAGCCAATTACCACGACCAGCCGGTCTGGGTGTGTGCGATGCGCGACGCCACCGCGCAGGTGGAACTCCAGCATACGCTGCAACAGGCGCGGCAGGACTCGGAGCGTGCGCGCGAAGCGGCCGAGGCTGCCAGTCGTGCCAAGACCGCGTTCGTGGCGACGATGAGCCATGAAATCCGCACGCCGCTGAATGGCGTGCTGGGGCATCTCGAACTCCTGGCGCGTTCGTCGTTGCAGCCGGACCAGCATGAGCGCCTGCAGCGGATTCGATTGTCGGCCGATTCGCTGATGGCGATCATCAGCGACGTGCTGGATTTCTCCAAGATCGAAGCAGGGCAGCTGGACATCGATCCACTGCCGTTCGCGCTGCGTCCGCTGATCGAACAGGCCGCGCTGCTGTACGCCCCGGAAGCGCAGCGCAAGGACGTGAAGCTGTATTTCACCATCGATCCAGCGCTGGATGAGGCCTTCATCGGCGACGTCCATCGTATCCGCCAGATCCTCAACAACCTGCTGAGCAACGCGGTGAAGTTCACTGCCTCCGGTCGCATCACCCTGCGCGCCGAGGCGGGTGCCGGAACAGGCGAGCAGCGGCAGCTGCGCCTGCAGGTGGTCGATTCGGGCATTGGACTTTCCGAGGAACAGGTGGCCACGCTGTTCCGACCCTTCCAGCAGGGCGATGCCAGCGTCTCGCGGCGCTACGGCGGCAGCGGGCTGGGCCTGGCGTTGTGCCAGCAGCTGGCGCAGTTGCTGGGGGGCCGTATCCAGGTGCAGAGCACGCTGGGCGTAGGCAGCGTGTTCACCCTCGACGTCCCCGTTCAGCGCTCAGCGGTTGCGACAGCGCCGGACCAGCCCTTGTCCGCTCGCCGCATTGCGCTGCTGTCGTCGGCGCAGGAGTGGCGGCAGGAGATCGGGCAGCTGCTGCACCGCTGGGGCGCCGATGTAACGGTGATCGAGCGACCCACCGACGGCGCCCCCGGAGCCACGCTGCTGATCTTCGGCGAGCGCCGCGCCTGGACCGATGACGAAGAGCTGGCGGTGCTGCCCAGCTATGCCAGGATCGTGCGGGCCTATCCCAGAGGGCCGCTGTCGCCGGAGCAGCGCGATGATGCAGTGCACGTCTCGTGCTATGCCAGCCCGGCACTGCTGCAGGCGCTGCGCGGGGAGTGGATGCCTGTGCCGCGGGTGCCCGCCGCTGCGCCGCAGGCCGGAGTACGCCGCACGCGTGGCCGTGTCCTGCTGGTGGAGGACAACCCGGTCAATCGCGAGCTGATCCAGCAGCAGCTGGAGGAACTGGACTGCCAGGTCGATGCGGTGGAGAACGGACAGGTGGCGTTGACCGGCTGGCAATCGGGGGCGTGGGATATCGTGATGACCGACATCAACATGCCGGTGCTTGATGGCTACCAGCTTGCACGGGCGCTGCGCGGTCGCGGCGAAACGCTGCCGATCCTCGCCGTGACTGCCACCGCGTTGGCAAGCGAACGCGAACGCTGCCGTGCGGCGGGCATCGACGACCTGCTGCTCAAGCCGCTGGACCTGGCCCGGCTGCTGGCGATGCTGGACCGCTACCTGCAGGCGCTGCCGCCGCCACCACGCTCGCTTTCGCCGGCAGGCAAGGACAAGCCGCACAAGCTGCGCGCATTGTTCGTGGAAAGCAGTGCCCGCGATCTGGACAGGATGCACGCCGCAGGCGAGAGCGGCGACGACGAGGCGCTGCTGGAGCAGCTGCATGCGCTGAAGGGCGTGCTGCTGATGATGGGTGAGAAACCGCTTGGCACGCGTTTTGGCGATGCCGAACGGTTGCTGCGCGAAGGGCAATCGCTGCCGGAGGACGAACGCGTTGCTCTGCTGTCCGATCTGCGCGATCTGATCGACGCCTATCGCGATGGCCTGCGGGACGACGTGTGAGCAGGCTGCGGCTACTCCGTATCCGGCCTGGGGGTGCGCAGCCCCAGTTCGCTGGCGAACTTGAACAGGTCGGCATCCTTGTCGATACCGAGCTTGGCCATTCCGGCGGTCTTCTGGGTACTGATCGTCTGTTTGCGGCGGTCCAGCCGGGTTGCGATTTCATTGACGCTCAGCCCCGAGACGAACAGCACCAGCACCTCGTGCTCGCGGGGCGACAGCGCCGCGATGGCGCGCGGCGCCCCGCGTGCAGGCAGCAGCTGGGTGATCGACGGCGACAGGTAGCGACGGTTGGCCCATGCTGCGGCGATCGCCGCCGGCACGTGGCTGGTGTCATCGGCCTTGCTCAGGATGTGGTCGATGCCGCTGGCGTGCAGCGCCTGGATCATCGCCGGCTGGTCGAGCCCGGTCATCACGATCAGGCGCAGGTCGGGAAAGTGCTTGCGCAGATGGTCGAGCAGCTGCAGCCCGTCACCGAAGGCGCCGCCGGGCATTGCGTAGTCGGTCACCACGACATCGCAGGCAGTCTGCTGCAGCAGCGCGACCAGGGCCGAGGAATCGCCTACCGCGCCGATGCAGGACAGGGTGGGGATCTCGTCGATGGCAGCTTCGATACCCATGCGGATGACCGGATGGTCGTCGGCGATGGCGACGCGGATGATCGGATGGGACATGGAGGGTCTCTGTTGATTAAACAGACAGAAATTGCCGTAATTGGCGCGGACCACTATAAGGCAGCCGACCGTCCCCGGGCAGGTCGTGCGGTTCACCATCAGGAGAGGAAGCGAGCATGCCGTTGAACATCGTCGTGGCCGATGACCATCCGGTCCTGCTGGCCGGCATGGAGCACCTGCTGGAGGCCGAGCCGGACCTGGCCATCGCCGGACTGGTACGCGACTCCACCGAACTGGTCGATCTGCTCAGCCGCACACCGGTTGATGTGGCGGTCTGCGATTTCTCGATGCCCAACGGCCGCTATGGGGATGGGGTTACCCTGCTGCGGTTCCTGCAGCGTCGCTTTCCGGCGCTGCACCTGGTGGTGCTGACCGGCATGGAAAGTCCCATGGTCCTGCGCTCGATCCAGCGGGCCGGGGTGTCATGCATCGTCAGCAAGAGCGATCCGCTGGAGCAGCTGGTTCCCGCCGTGCATGCCGCCAGCCGCCGGCAGGCCTTCATTTCAGCGGAGATCGCGCGGCTGATCGTCGAGGACGACCCGCACGACGATGTGCAGGAGGTCGAGGCCCTGTCGAAGCGCGAATCAGAAGTGCTGCGGATGTTCGCCGAGGGGCTGAGCGTGATGCAGATCGCCGAGCGCGTTGGCCGCAGCCGCAAGACCATCAGCACGCAGAAGATCGCCGCGATGCGCAAGCTTGGGTTGCAGCGCGATGCGGAGATCTTCGAGTACGCACTGACGCACGGCCTTGTGCAGGCGTCACAGAACGCACGCGCGGGTGCCGGTGGCGAAGGATCTGCCGACTGATTGAGGACGGGTCCGATGGACCCGCCGCTGTCCATGCCTAGGCTCGGAGAGGTATCCCTTGCTGCGGTGATGATGTGTCCGTTCGAGACGACCCCCGTTTGACTGCCCTGCTGTTGCACTTCACCCGGCTGCCCGCAGCCGCGCAGGCGCACTTCCTCGAACTGCTGAATCACTACCTGTTCGCCTCGCCGAGGCGCCGCAGCCAGCTGCGCCGTCATTGGCACCTGCATGCGCCCGCCGACGACGAGCGTGATGATGCGTGATCGGCGGGCAAACCGCGTTCAGCGATCACAGCCGAAATCTCGGCCGGGTCCGATGGAGGCAATCGCCTTCACTTCCTAGCATTCCTCCCGTAGGCCAATGAACCGGTCTGCCGGGAAGGACGCTTCTCCCCAGGTGTCCCGCCCGTTCCCGGCCCCGCCGTCCTCCCCGGCGGCGGGGCCTTTTCACCGCCTCGCGCGGATCACACCTGTGAAGAAGAATCCAACACCATGAAGCTCCTCCCGATTGCTTCCGCTGCAACCCTGCTGCTGGCCGCTGCGGCCGCCAATGCCCAGTCCTACGGCTCGGGCATCATCGAATTCACCGGTGAAGTGACCGACCTGACCTGCACGATCTCCGGCGGTGCAGGCGCCATCGGCACCACCAACATCACCGTGCCGATGGACCCGGTCCAGGCCAACCAGCTGGCAGCGGCCGGTGACGTCGCGGGCCTGCATCCGTTCCAGCTGGTCATCGGCGGCCCGGGCCAGGGCACCTGCCAGAACGGCAAGATCGCCGAACTGTACTTCGACCCGACCGCTGGCCAGGTGGACGCGGGCAACGGCAACCTGCGCAACCAGGAAGCCAATGCACCGGCCGTCAACACCCAGATCCAGGTGCTGTACAAGAACGCCGTGGTCGATCTGCGTGACCCGGCCTTCAAGACCGATCCGGTGACCATCGCCAACAACACCGCCGTGATCGACATGGCCAGCCAGTACGTCGCCGTCAACGGCGCTGCTGCGCCCGGCTTCGTGCAGTCGTACGTCAACTACAAGGTTGTCTACAACTGATGCCGCGCAGGGCCGTCGGCACTTGCCGGCGGCCCTGTGGCCGGCCTCATCGATGAGGTGATCCATGCTTTCCTTCAACCGCACGCTCTGTGCCGGCGTTCTCGCCCTTGGCACACTGTTCGCCCAGGCTGCCGACGCATCGGTGGTGATCGGTGGCACCCGCGTGGTCTATCCCGCGCAGGACAAGGAAGTCACGCTCAAATTCATGAACGAAGGCGAGCGCGCCGCGCTGGTCCAGGTGTGGCTGGATGATGGTGATGACCAGTCCACGCCGGACAGCGCCAAGGCGCCGTTCGCGGTCGCGCCGCCGGTGTTCCGCCTGGACCCGAAGAAGCAGCAGACGGCCCGCATCCTGTTCACCGGTGCCACGCTGCCTGCCGATCGTGAAACGCTGTACTGGCTGAACATGCTCGAGATCCCGCCGAAGACCGGTGGCAGCACGGCCAACATCCTGCAGTTCGCCTTCCGTACCCGCATCAAGGTCTTCTACCGCCCGCCGAACCTGGCCGGCGAGCCGGTGCTGGCGCATCAGAAGGTGCGCTGGTCGCTGCACTCCGCGTCCTCCGGACTGGTGCTGCGTGCGGACAACCCGACGCCTTACCACGTCAACTTCGCCAGCGTCGGCCTGTGGGCCAATGGCAAGGAACAAGGCATGCAGGGGGGCGGCATGGTCGCACCGTTCGCACAGGCCGAGTTCGCGCTGGAAGGGCTCACCGCTCCTCCGCAGGGCGAGCTGAAGGGCGCGATCACCGTCATCAACGATTTCGGCGCCCTGGTGCCGACCCAGGTCGCCTTGCAGCCCTGAGTACAGCGCGCACCGCCTGCGCGCCTTTCCCTGTCCCCGCGGAGACACCCTGATGAACGCCCCGATCCGGGCGCCGGGCAACGGCGCCTGCCGCCTGCGGCATGCCCGGCTGCCGATGCTGGTGGCCACCATCCTGTTCGCCCACAGCGTTTCGGCGGCGGAATCCGGCGTCGACGAAGCGGTCACGTTCGATGCGGCGTTCCTGCCGGCCGGTGCGTCGGCCCGCCTTGACCTGGAGCGCTTCGCGCAGGCTGACTACGTCGCGCCGGGTACCTACCGTGGTGATGTCCGTCTCAACGGACAGTGGCAGGCACGGACGGACATCCTCTACCGCGAGGTGGAGGGCAGTTCCCGGCTGTGCCTGGACCCTGCACATCTGCAGGCGTACGGCATTGCCGTGGATCGGCTGCAGGCAGACCCGGAGCACCTGCCTGCGTTGCCGTGGCCGCAGGAGCTGGTCTGCGCAAGCCTGGGTGACCTGGTGCCGGGCGCAACGGCAACGTTCGATGCCGGCAGCCAGACGCTGGACCTGCAGGTACCGCAGCTCTACCTGCGCAGCGAAGCACGCGGTTACGTCGATCCCAGCCAGTGGGATGCCGGCGTGCCCGCGTTCGCCTTGAGCTACAACGCCAACGCGTACCACTACAACAACGGCAGCACGGCCCGCTATTCGGGCTTCCTGGGCCTGAACGCCACCGGCCGCGTTGCCGGATGGCAGCTGGTGCACCAGGGCGCGATGACCCTGGGCGGCAGCCAGCCGCAGCGCTACCGTTCCACGGCCGCCTACCTGCAGCACGATATCGTGCCGTGGAAGGCGCAGCTGATGCTGGGTGACACCTCCACGCCGGGTGACCTGTTCGAAGGCGTGCGCCTGCGTGGCGTGCGCCTTGGCAGCGATGACCGCATGCTGCCGCAGTCGCAGCGTGGCTTCGCACCGGTGATCCGCGGCGTGGCCGAGACCAATGCACGGGTGATCGTGCGCCAGCGCGGCAGCGTGCTGCACGAGGCCAGCGTGGCTCCGGGGCCGTTCGAGCTGGACGATCTGTATCCAACCGGCTATGCCGGTGACCTGGAGGTGGAGGTGCGCGAAGCGGATGGCCGCTCGCACCGCTTCACCGTGCCGTACTCGGCCGTGCCGCAGCTGCTGCGCCCAGGCCAGTCGCGCTGGAGCGCGTCGGCCGGCCGTGTCGACGAGAGTTCGCTGCGTGCAGCGCCGGAACTGCTGCAGCTGCAGTACCAGCGCGGCCTCAGCAACACCCTCAGCACCTACGGCGGCATGGTCGTGGGTGAAGACTATCGCGCCGCCCTTGCAGGTGCGGCGATCAACACGTCCTTCGGCGCGGTGGCCGCAGACGTGTCGCTGGCGCGGATGGCCGTGCAGGGGCTGCCGCCGATGTCCGGCAGCAGCTTCCGGCTGGCCTACAACCGCAACGTGGTGCGCACCGGAACGTCTTTTGCCGTGGCCGCCTACCGCTATGCCACCCGCGACTACGTGAGCCTGCGCGACTGGGCATCGCTGCGCGACGCGCGTGCCCGCGACCTGGACATCGACACCGTGGCCCGCCAGCGCAACCGCATGGACCTGAGCATGAACCAGCAGCTGGGGGAGCGCGGCGGGCAGCTGTTCGTGATCGGCACCCGTCGCGATTTCTGGAACGCACCCGGCCGCCAGCTCGACCTGAGCATCGGCTACAGCAACCAGTGGAAAGCACTGAGCTACAGCCTCAACTTCCAGCGCACCCGCGACTCGATCGACTTTGGTCGCGGCTATCTGCAGGACAGTATTCCCGGCGCGGACGTGCCGGCCGCAAGAGCCCAGCAGGCACGCGTGGACAACCGCCTGATGCTGATGGTGTCGTTGCCGCTGGGCAGGTCGCCGCGGGCGCCGCTGGGCAACCTGATGCATACCCGCAGCCGTAATGGCGAACCGGCCACGCAGCTGTCGACCAACGGCCTCTCCGCGCGGGACGACCGCTTCAGCTATGGCGCCACCCTGTCGCGCATCGCGGGCAGCAACAGCGTCGATCTCAACACCGGCTACCGCGGTGCGCGCGGCCAGTGGACGGCCAGCATCAGCAGGGGCAGCGACTATACCCAGCTGGGCATGGGCGCAGCGGGTGGCATGGTGCTGCATGGGGATGGGCTGACCTTGTCCCCGCCACTGGGCGAAACGGCAGCACTGGTGCACGCCGCTGGTGCGGCCGGTGCGCGCATCGAGAACGGTGGGGGTGCGCGCCTGGACAAGCGCGGCTACGCCGTGGTCCCGTTCCTGACGCCTTACCAGCTGAACACCATCTCGATCGATCCCAAGGGCACCGGCTTCGACGTGGAACTGCAGGAAACGGCACGCAGCGTCGCGCCGCGTGCCGGCTCGCTGGTGCGCTTGGCCTTCAGTACCCGCGCCAGCCATGGCCTGATGGTCGACGCACGTACCGATGACGGTCGGCCATTGCCGTTCGGTGCCGAGGCCACTGACGCCCAGGGCACCAATGTCGGTGTGGTGGGGCAGGGCAGCCGCCTGCTGCTCACCGGCCTGCAGGCTTCCGGTCCGGTGCATGTGCAATGGGGTCCTGACAGCGACGAGCAATGCGTGATGCAGGTGCAGGTGCCGACCTCACGTTCCGGCGATGGTTACACCGTAGTGGAAGCGCGCTGCCAGACCGCGGCCGCTGCACAGCAGCCCGGCCCCGGCGCTCTTCCTCACCTGGTTACTCTGGAGAAAGCGCCATGAACCCGATCATGCTGATGGCCCGAGTCCTGCTGGCCGCGATGCTGCTGGCCAGTGCGCCTGTCTGGGCGCAGAACTGCCGGATGTCCGACGGCAATGCGCCGCTGGTCAACATCGCAAACCTCAATGGCTCGATCACCGTCGGTCCGGACGTGCCGGTGGGAACCGAGATCTTCCGGGCAACCTATTACCCTGGCCCCGGCAACGAGATTACCTGCACGCCTGGTCGGATGGACCGCATCCGCCAGTACACGTCGTTGCCGTATCGCGCTTCGAGCTACGTGCACCCGAGCTACG
Organism: Stenotrophomonas sp. YIM B13575; assembly: GCF_042787595.1. Taxonomy (NCBI): domain Bacteria; kingdom Pseudomonadati; phylum Pseudomonadota; class Gammaproteobacteria; order Lysobacterales; family Lysobacteraceae; genus Stenotrophomonas; species Stenotrophomonas sp. YIM B13575. Next base: position 59,027 of record NZ_JBHZOP010000012.1, read on the forward strand.
GCACCGTGTATGAGACCAATGTACCGGGCGTGGGTGTGGCCGTGTGGTACAGCGGAAGAGGATTTCCGTTCTTGGTCGAAGACGAAACCAACCTTCCGCCACCTACCGTCCTGCTGTTCACACCGGCACAGGCCTTCGATGTGAGCCTGATCAAGATCGGTCCCATCAACGCAGGCACCGTGACCGGCGTCAGCCTGCCGCAGTTCGAGTACCGGATGACCGGAGCCAACCGCAACGTGCTCTTCTGGAGCGGGCGCGTGCAGGGCAGCCTGAACATTGTCTCGCGCACGTGCACCACCAGCGACGTGCCGGTGGACCTGGGCGTGCACCAGATGAGCGAAATCCCTGCGGTCGGGACTGGCACGGGCTGGGTGAATGTGCCCGTGGTGCTGCGCAACTGTCCTGCGTTCTTCGGCCGCTTCCGCGGCCACCTGACCACCGGTACGGTGCAGACCGCCAACGGGCGGGTGGACAACCGCATCCGCTATCGTGTCGATCCGGTCACTGCGGTTGCCGACCGTGCGCGCTCGGTCATGGCGCTGCAGGACGACGGCGTCAACCTGACCGCCACCGGCATCGGTATCCAGATCGGAACGCAGGCGCAGGATTCGGTCGGCTTCAACACCCTGCGTGATTCCGGCCTGGCCCTGACCGAGGTCAACAACGCGCAGTACACGATCATGCTGCGCGCACGTTACTACCGCCTTGCAGCCGCAGCGTCCTCCGGGCAGGCCAATGGCGCGGCCACCATCACCCTGGAGTACAACTGACATGCGCGCTGTCCTGCTGTTGGCCGCGCTCGCCGGGCTGCTGCCGTTGCCATCGCATGCGGCCGACCTGACCCTGCGCTTCAGTGGCCGTTTCCAGCCCGGCACCTGCCAGTTCAGCGTCGCCGATGTCGATGTGGGTACCTTCGACGCGCCGTACTTCACCGCCAATCCGCAGTCGCACGCGGTCAGCTTCACCCTCAACCGCAGCAGCTGCGCCAGCGATCTGCGCGTGCTGCACGTGCGCATGGCGGGCACCGCCGACAGCAGCGATGCGCGTTACTTCGCGGTACCCGCCAGCGGCGGTGTGCGCGGCCTGGCCGTGTGGTTGTACACGCCTGCCCAGCAGACACTGGCACCCAACCAGGCGGGGTTCGACTGGCTTACCAATGGAACGCCGGCGGCCGGTCACCTGCTGAACGCTCGCCTGGTCCGCACCGGCACGGTAACGGCTGGCACCATCCGCACCAGCGTGACCGTACAGGTCACCTACAACTGAGGTGCATCATGCATCGCACTGCTCTTTTCCTGGTGCTGGCCATGTTGACGGCCAGCGTGCAGGCGCAGGACACCCAGCCATTCACCGTTTCCGGCGAGATCCTGCCCGGTGCATGCCGGATCACGTTCCCGGACGTCGACCTGGGGTCGCACCTGGCGAACGTGTTCACTGGCAGCCATGGCACCGCCTACGTCGATTTCAGCGGGACCGTCAGTGACTGCGATCCCTTGATCCTGCGGGTGGCCATGACCTTCGACGGCACCGCCGATATCGACAACAACCGCCTGTTCCAGGGCGTGCCCGGCGTGGGCGTGGAACTGGTGCGGGTGGTGTCGACGCTGAACGTGCCCATTCCGCCCGGTGGCAGAACGCAATACGTGACGGCCGAAGGCATCTTTCCGTTCCGCGCGCGCCTGCTGCAATCGGCGATGCCGGTCTCCGTCGGGCGCATCCAGCGACCGATCACGGTTTCCCTGACCTACAACTGAGAACCCCCATGCGTGCTTCTATTCCAGGCCTGTGGCTGGCCGCTCTGCTGATGCTGTCCGGTGCAGCATCGGCACAGACCGCTACCACCACCAACTTCAACGTCACCGGCACCATCCTGCCGGGCGTGTGTCGCATTGCCGTGGCCGATGTCGACCTGGGAACCTACCAGGCTACCCAGTTCACCGGCGCCTTCAGTACGCCGTTCCAGGCCGTCAACGTGGTGGTCAGCCAGTGCGATCCACTGGTGACCCGGGTCGGCCTGCGCTTCACCGGCAGCGCCGACAGCAACGATGGCACGCTGTTCCAGGGTGTGGCCGGCATCGGCATCGAACTGCAGCGCACCAGCAACGGTACCCGGCTGCCTCCCGGCGGTCTGTCCCAGATGACCACCGCCGCCGGCACCCACGCCTTCCGTGCGCGTTTTCTGCAGAGCGCGGCGACCGTGGCAGCGGGAACGGTAAGCCGGCCGATCACCGTGTCGATGACCTACAACTGAGGCCCCGCCAGGCTGAACGGCATGCGTTCAGCCATTGCCACAACCGCCATTTAGGCCCTGTCCGATTCGGGGCAGGACCGCTGCTTTCCAGCATTTGTCCGTAGACGCGGCATTGGCCGCCATTCGACCGGCCCGACCAGGCAGGGCGGCTGCGATGGCCGCTACAACGCCCCCGAGTGTGGAGCCATAGCGCGCCGCACGGCGCCACGCATCGTCCTTTCTGCCACTGCATAGATGGCTGTGCAAGGCCGTCCTCATGCAGCTGAATTGCCGCGGCATGCCTACGCGGGCCTGGGTTCCGGATGCGTGATTAGGCCGCGTCCGATGTTTCCGGATGGGGGGGGATAGGAGCATGGCCTCAAGCACTACGAGGTCACTGTCCACCCCCCGCGGCCAACGTCATGTACCGCGCGAATCAACTACGAGGAACCGCCATGAACAAGATCTATCGAATCGTCTGGAACCAGGCCATCGGCCGTTGGATGGTCGCATCCGAACTGACCACGGCCCGCGGCAAGCGCAGCGCCGGTGGTCGTCGTGCACTGCTGGCGATCGCCGTCGGCCTGTCGGCCGGCAGCGCCATGGCCGCGCAGACCTGTTCCACGCCCGATGGCACCCCTGGCAGCGAGGACGAGCGCGCAGAGTGCATCGCCGATGCCCCGGCATCGCGCAGCATCGGCGTACTGGGTGGCATGGATGGCGGCGTCGCTCCCGGTACCAATGCCGTTGCGGTGGGGCCGGGTTCGCAGGCACTGGCTACGAACTCGGTCGCTGTTGGCAATGGTGCGGTGGCCAACAACCTTGCAAACGTCGCCATTGGTGATCGTGCGGTAACCGACGGCTTCAATTCCGTATCCATGGGTTATGCCGCCACCGCGACCGGGAACTTCAGCCTGAGTGTGGGCGGAGGTTCCAGCGCGACCGCGGCCCGCGCTACGGCCGTGGGTACTGACGCCAAGGCGACCGGCAACAATGCGACCGCTGCGGGCAATGCCGCACTGGCGAGCGGTGTCGCCGCTTCGGCGTTCGGCGATACGGCACGGGCGCAGGGCGAACGCTCGCTGGCGCTGGGCGCCAACGCCAACGTCGACGCTGCCGCGCAGTATGGCGTTGCCCTGGGTCGCAATGCCCAGGTCACCGAGACCGGCATCAATGCCGTGGCAATCGGCCAGGGTACGGTGGCCAACCGTGCCGACAGTGTGTCGGTTGGTACGGTGGGCGGCGAACGGCAGATCGTCAACGTGCGTGCCGCCACGATCGATACCGATGCGGTGAACCTCGCGCAGCTCAAGGCCAGCGCCGGCAGCACGGCAGCCGCGCTGGGCGGGGGCGCATCCGTCGATGCCAATGGCAACGTGACCGCGCCGAGCTACAACGTGGGCGGCAGCGCGCACAGCAACGTGGGTGCCGCACTGGCCAACCTCGACGGCCGCACCGCAGCCAACACCACGGCACTGGACACGCTGGCCAGCACTGTTGACGGTGCGGTGATGTACGACGGTGCCGACAAGTCGTCCGTCCGTTTCGGTGGCGCCGATGGCACCACGCTGAAGAACATCGCCGACGGTGATGTTGCCGATGGCAGTACCGATGCGGTGAATGGTGGCCAGCTGCACCAGACCAACGAGCGGGTGGCGCGCAACGCCGACGATATCACCACGCTGGACGGGCGGGTGACCAACGTCGACAACCGGGTCAGTACCCTGGTCAGCGACCTCGATGCCGGCACTGTCGGCCTTGTCCGCCAGGACGCCACTACCCGGACCATTACCGTTGCCGGTGGCAATGACGGTGGCACGGTGAACTTCGCCGGCACCAGCGGCAATCGCGTGCTGGCCGGTGTCGACGACGGCGTGTCGGCCAACGATGCGGTGAACCTGTCACAGCTGCAGGCGACCGAGCAGGGGCTGCGCAACGACATGGGTGCGATCGGCGATACGCTCGAAGGCGCCGTGGTCTACGACGGTGCCGACAAGGCATCGGTGCGCTTCAGCGGCGCACAGGGCACCGTGTTGAAGAACGTTGCTGCCGGCGATGTCTCCGACGGCAGCACCGAAGCGGTCAATGGCGGGCAGCTGCACGACACCAATGAGCGCGTTGTCGCGGCGGAAGGGAACATCTCCCTCATCCAGGGTGATGTTACCCGGCTGGATTCGCGGGTAACCACCAATGAGGGCGATATCACCCATCTGACCTCGCAGGTGAGCCAGTTGGCGGCCGGCGGTCTGGGCCTGGTGACCCACGACGCCAGCACGGGCGTGGTCAGTGTGGCAGCCCTGCAGAGCGGTGGTGTTGTCGACGTGTCCGGTACGGATGGCAACCGCGTCGTGAAGGGCGTTGCCGGGGGCCGCGTTGCCGACGACAGCGACGAGGCCGTCAATGGCGCGCAGTTGAAGGCGACCAACGACCGCGTCGCGGTTGCCGAGGGCGATATCAGCAACCTCGATGGGCGCGTGACCATCAACGAAGGCAACCTGACCCAGCTCAGCCAGGACGTGAACAATCTGTCGAACGGCTCGGCCGGCATCGTCCAGTACGACGCCACTTCGGACAGCATCAAGGTCGGCAGCCAGCAGGGTGGAAGCCTGGTCGACATGGCAGGCACGTCCGGTGCCCGCCGCATCGGTGGCGTGGCCAATGGTGTTGACGACGCCGACGTGGCCACCATTGCCCAGCTGAAGGCGTCCGGCCTGGTTGATCCGAATGATGGCCGCGCCTTGGGCGCACTGGTTTACGACGACGTATCACTGGACCGCGCTACGCTGGGCGGCAGCCAGGGCACCGTCATCGCGAACCTGGGCAACGGCCTGATTGCTGCGGGCAGCCGCGAGGCGATCAATGGCGGTCAGCTGTGGCAGGTGCAGGCCGATTGGGAAGCGCGCTGGGCGGCATTGGATGGCCGCGTGGGCGTGGTCGAGGAGCGCATCGCCGACGGCAACATCGGTGGCCCGGGCAATCCTGGCGGGCCGGGGACCTCGCCGGGCACCGGCGAGGGCTCGGTTGCCATCGGCGACGGCAGCCAGGCCGCCGGCAGCGGTTCGGTGGGTATCGGCAGCGGTGCTGCAGCCACCGGCGAAGGGGCAGTCGCCATCGGTGACGGTGCCTCGGCGTCCGGCAACGGCTCCGTGGCGATCGGCGCCGGTTCGGTCGCCGATCGTGATCAGGAAGTGTCGGTGGGATCCCAGGGCAATGAACGCGTCATCAGCAACGTGGCCAACGGTACCCGTCCGACCGATGCCGTCAATGTCGGTCAGATGGAAGACCGCTTCCAGGCCGAGCGCGATTGGTCGAACAGCCGCTTCCAGGCGATCGACAAGCGCTTCGACCGCATGGGTGCGATCAGCGCGGCCTACGCTGGCATGGCCCTGAACACCGCTGGGCTGAGCGGCGACAACCGTGTCGGCGCCGGTGTGGGTGCGCAGAACGGGCGTACGGCTCTGGCCGTCGGCTATCAGCGCATCATGGGTGAGAAGAGGAATATGTCGGTTTCGCTCGGCGGCGCCTTCAGCGGCAGTGACCAGAGCGTTTCGGCCGGCGCTGGCTTCAGCTGGTAACACCGTCCCGCATGCCTCGCAGAGGGGCATGCGGGATCTGCCCGGGGCGTGCCGCGCCGCCGCGGGATTCGATCAGGGCGCGGCGGCCTGCAGCCGGTCGTACATGCGCACCAGGTCCACCAGCGTGCGCGCGCCCATCTTGCGCATCACCTGCGCGCGTCGCACCTTCACCGTGATCTCGCTGACCCCAAGGTCAGCGGCGATCTGCTTGTTCAGGCGACCTCGCACCACGCCGTCGACCACCTCGCGCTCGCCGGTGTTCAAGGTGTCCCAGCGCTGCTGCAACGCGCCCAGCACGTCGCCCTCGCGGCGCCGCTGGCGGTCGATCCCGATGCCCTTGTGGATGGCATCCAGCAGCTCCTGGTCACGGAAAGGCTTGGTCAGGAATTCGATGGCGCCTTCCTTGATGGCATTGACGCCCATGGCGATGTCGCCGTGCCCGGTGATGAACACCACCGGCAGGTGCAGGCCGTGGCTGGCCATGGTGCGATGGAAGTCCAGTCCGCTCTGGCCAGGCATGCGCACGTCCAGCACCAGGCAGGCCGGCGCGTCGTCCATCGCGTGGGCCAGGAATTCGGCGGTCGAGGCGAAGGCCCGTACCTGCAGGCCCATCGATGCCAGCAGATCTTCCAACGCAGCACGCACCGATGCATCGTCGTCGATCACATAGACGATCGGTGCCGGTTCAACGGGCGTTGTCGTGGGTTTACGCATGCGTGTCCTCCGTGGCCGTGGGCAGCTCGAAGATGAAGCAGGCGCCACCGCCTGAGGGTCGCTCGGCGCGGATATGGCCACCATTGGCCTCGATCATCGAGCGACTCAGGCTGAGACCCAGGCCGAGGCCATTCGCCTTGGTGGTCCAGAATGCATCGAACACGCGGTCGGGCTGCTCCACCGGCAGGCCGATTCCGCGATCGCGCACGCTCAGGCTGACGTGGCCTTGCCCATCATGTGCGGTCAGCAGCGACAGCCTGCGCTCGCCCATGGGCGTTACGGCCATCGCGTCAACGGCGTTGAGGATGAGGTTGCCGATCACCTGCTGCACCTGCACGCGGTCGGCATGGGCGGGGGGCAGCTCGTTGCCCAGCAGCAGCGCGACCGTCACGCCATGCTGTTCCAGTTCGCTGCGCGACAACGCCAGCATTTCCTCCACGGCCAGGTTGAGGTCGAAGGCCTGGCGCTCGGGCGCGGCGCCCTGGGTCAGGCCGCGGATGCGGGCGATCACGTCACTGGCGCGATGGGCGTCGGCGACGATACGGGCGATGGTCTGCCGTGCCTTGTCCAGGTTCGGCGGATCCTGGGCCAACCAGCGCTGGCTGGCCTCCGCGCTGCTGGCGATGGCCGCCAGCGGCTGGTTCACTTCATGCGCGATGGAGGTCGTCAGCTCGCCGACGGTGGAGGCGCGGGCCACCCGCAGCAGGCGTGCCTGTGCATCCTGCACCGCAGCCTTGGCTGCTTCCATCTTCAATGCCAGATACGTGGTGATGCCGATCACCAGCATGCCGATGGCCGAATTGACCAGGCCGATGCGGTAGGTGCCGAAACGGGTCAGGAAGAAACTGATGGCGGTCAATGCGATGCAGACTGCCGCAAGCGCGATGAGGCCGCGTGCGGGCAGCTGCCGCGACGCTGCCAGGATGACGGCTGCGTAGAAGCAGGCGGCGGCAACGGCGTAATCGGTAACCGTATCGACCAGGAAGATGGCCGCCATCACGATGATCAGGGCCAGCACGACCAGGGGGCGGCGGGGCGACAGCGATGGCATCGGGGGCTCCCTGGCGTGTGTGGAAAGGATAGCAAAGCGATGTTCGGTAGATGCCGACCTTGGTCGGCATGGGTTGTCCGCGATCATGGCGGCCCACGGATTGTGCCGACCAAGGTCGGCACCTACCAAGGCGGTGCACGGTAGCGCCGGGCCATGCCCGGCGAAATGCGTCCATCAGCGGCCGGCACTACTCCTCCAGGCTGGCGTTCCAGAACCCCTGCAGCACGCCCGGCGTGGCCGCCAACGTCGCCAGCACGGCATCCAGTTCGCCGCCATCGACCGTGGTGGCGTACAGCACCGCCTCGATCTCGACATCGCGCTCGCCGAACGGGCGCTGGTCGACCGCGCGCACCGGGTACTGCGCCTGTTCCAGCAACAGCAGAAGACGGTCCAGCACCTCGGCCTGCTGCTCACGCTGGCAGACCACGTTGATCGCGTAGGTTGCCTCGCTGAACGCTTCCGGCAGCGGTTGCCGCTGGATGCGGTTCACCACCGGCCGCAGCAGGGTGTTGGTGGCCAGCACGAACACCGCAGCCAGCACCGCCTCGGGCAGCAGCTTGATGCCGGCACAGGCGCCGACCGCCGCCGAGCCCCACAAGGTGGCTGCGGTGTTCAGGCCAGATACCTGCGCGCCATCCTTCATGATCGCGCCGGCACCGAGGAAGCCGACACCGGAGATCACGTAGGCCACCACGTGCAGCGGTGATGGCGGACCGCCGTACATGTCGTGGAAGCGCACGGCCAGGTCGACGAACACCGCGGCACCCACTGCCACCAGCGTGTTGGTGCGCAGGCCGGCGGTGCGCTGGCGGAACTGCCGCTCCAGGCCGATCAGCGCGCCCAGCACGAAGGCGACAGACAGGCTGATCAGCGAGCTGAGGGTGGCGCCGGCGTTGAACGCCGGCAGGTGGGGGTTGAAGTCCATGAGGGTTCTCCCTGCGCCGATGCGCTTACTGCCAGCCGTAACGGCGGATGTAGAGCTTCTTCAGCAGGGTGGTCAGCACCGCATAGCCGAACAGGATCGCCACCAGGAACGGCCAGTAGCCGGCCGGCAGCGCCTGCAGCTTGAAGTAGCCGGCCAGCGGGCTCATCGGCAGGATCACGCCGATGGCCATGATCGCCCCGGTCATCAGCAGCAGCGGCGGCGCGGCGATGCTCTGCACGAATGGCACCTTGGGCGTACGGATCATGTGCACGATCAGGGTCTGGGTCAGCAGGCCGACCACGAACCAGCCGGACTGGAACAGGCTCTGGTCGGCCGGCGTGCGTGCATCGAACACGTACCACATCAAGGCGAAGCAGCTGAGGTCGAAGATCGAGCTGATCGGCCCGAAGAACACCATGAAGCGGCCGATGTCCGCCGGGTTCCACTTCAGCGGCCTGCGTACCAGCTCCTCATCGACGTTGTCGAACGGAATGGCGATCTGCGAGATGTCATACAGCAGGTTCTGCACCAGCAGCTGCAACGGCAGCATCGGCAGGAACGGCAGGAACGCCGAGGCCACCAGCACCGAGAACACATTGCCGAAATTGGAGCTGGCGGTCATGCGGATGTACTTGAGCATGTTGCTGAAGGTGCGCCGCCCCTGGATGACGCCTTCCTCCAGCACCATCAGGTTCTTCTCCAGCAGGATGATGTCGGCCGCCTCCTTGGCGATGTCCACCGCGCTGTCCACGCTGATGCCGATATCGGCCGCGCGCAGTGCGGGGGCATCGTTGATGCCATCGCCGAGGAAACCAACCACCTTGCCCTGTGCACGCAGCTCGCGCACCAGCCGTTCCTTGTGCAGCGGCGTGAGGCGGGCGAACACGCGGTGTTCCTGCAGTGCATGCGCCACGGCCGCATCGTCCATGCGCTCGATCTGCGGGCCGGTCACGATCGTGTCGGCATCCAGGCCGACCTGGGCACATACGCGGGCGGTAACCAGCTCGTTGTCGCCGGTGAATACCTTTACTTCCACGCCGTGCGCGGCCAGCGCCTGCAGCGCCTGCGCGGCCGACTCCTTCGGCGGATCGAGGAAGGCGACGTAGCCCACCAGGGTCAGCTCGCGCTCGTCGGCCTGCGAGTACACGCTCTGGCTGGCCGCGGTCTCCTTCATCGCCACCGCCACCACACGCAGGCCCTGCTCGTTCAGTTCCTCGGTGGTCTGCCGCACGCGGGCCAGGCGCTGCTCATCCAGCGGCATGTCCTGGCCGTTCTCGCGCACGGTGCTGCACACCGCCAGCATCTCCTCCACTGCACCCTTGCAGATCAATTCGTGATGGTCCTCGCGCTCGGATACCACCACCGACATGCGGCGGCGCTCGAAGTCGAACGGGATCTCGTCAACCTTGCGGTAGTCCTGTGACAGACGCAGCGAGCTCTGCAGCTCCACATGCTCCAGCACCGCACGATCGAGCAGGTTGATCAGGCCGGTCTGGAAGTGGCTGTTGAGGTAGGCGAAGGTCAGCACATCCTCGGAATCCTGGCCGAACACATCGGTGTGCCGCTCCAGTGCGATCTTGTCTTGGGTGAGGGTGCCGGTCTTGTCGGTGCACAGCACTTCCATCGCGCCGAAGTTCTGGATCGCGTCCAGGCGCTTGACGATCACCTTGCGCCGCGACAGCAGCACCGCGCCCTTGGCCAGGGTGGAGGTGACGATCATCGGCAGCATTTCCGGGGTCAGGCCGACCGCTACCGACAGCGCGAACAGGAAGGCTTCGGTCCAGTCGCCCTTGGTCCAGCCATTGACCAGCAGCACGAACGGCACCATCACCAGAGCAAAGCGGATCAGCAGCCAGCTGACGCTGTTGACGCCAGCCTGGAATGCCGTCGGTGCGCGATCGCTGGCACTGCTGCGCTGGGCGAGGGTGCCGAAGTAGCTGGTGTTGCCGGTCGCCAGCACCAGCGCGGTTGCCGTGCCGGACACCACATTGGTACCCATGAACAACAGGTTGGCCTGTTCCATCAGGCCAGCCTCGGCATTGCCCGGCTGCACGAACTTCTCCACCGGCAAGGATTCACCGGTCATCGCAGCCTGCGCGACGAACAGGTCCTTGGCCGCGAGCACGCGGCAATCGGCCGGGATCATGTCGCCGGCCGACAGCACGATATGGTCGCCCGGCACCAGATCACGGATCGGCAGATCCAGCAGCCGTGCCGGCCGCCGGCTGTGCAGCTGTGCGCCGAAATACTGGTCGGCCACCTCCGCCGCCTCGGTGCCCGCAGCGCGGCGCAGCACGCGTGCGGTATTGCCCACCAGCGCCTTCAGCCGTTCGGCAGCGCGGTTGGAGCGGCCCTCCTGGACGAAGCGGATCAAGGTGGACAGCACCACCATTGCGCCGATCACTACCGTCGCCTTGGCGTCTTCGGTCAGCCAGGACACCGCGGCCAGTACCGTCAGCAGCAGGTTGAACGGGTTGCGATAGCACTGCCACAGATGGCGCCACCACGGCAGTGGCTTTTCGTGGTCGACCTCGTTCGGGCCGAAACGCAGCAGGCGCTCTTCGGCCTCATGCGGGCTGAGACCGTCGACGTGCGACTGCAGGGTGGCCAGCGCATCGGCTTCGCTGCCCTGTGCCAGCGCGAGCAGTCCGGCGGTGAGCGCGGCCGGTGCGGCCTGCGTGCTGCCACGGCCGTAACCGGCTTCGGGCATGGCACGACGACCAAACAGGTTGGCCGCGCGTCGGCTGCGCAGGAAGGTATTGAACCAGGCGTTGAGCAGGCTCATGGGGGAGGTCCTCGTGGAGCGGCGTCGGGCGGCGCCGGCGCGTGGAGCGGAAGGGGCGGGTCGTCAGGCGTGGCGCATGGCCAGCACCGCGGGCGACCAGGGCTGCATGCGCAGCCGCTGGCTGCCGCCGATGCACAGCGGCTTCATCGCATCGCGCAGCGGGTAGGGCAGGTGGCGCAGCACGTTGATGCGCTCGCTGATCGGCAGCAGCGACAGGGCGTCGGCCACCACCCGTGGCGAGCCGAGGGCCAGCGAACGGGCGAACAGGACAGGGCCGTGCTGCAGCAGCAGGCTGCGCAGGGCGGAAACATCGCGCTCACCGATCAGGCGGCGGACAGTGATGTAGAGAATCTTGTAGGACATGGGATTCCTCCGGGCAGGCGCTGCCCGGGGCTCCCATCGCTTACACGGACAGGAACCGGCCGTCAGTCGCCAGCAGTGAACAAGGGGGCAGGCAGGGGCGCGCGTTGCGCCCGGCAGGGTCGGGATCCATCTGCGTCTCCGCGTGGGGCGGCCAGTGGCTGGCCAGTGGCGCTATTGTCCGCGCTCGTATTCAGCAGGCCTAGAGGCCCGTGGGTTAGCCCGGCTATACCTTGGTATAGAAAAAGGGGCCGTTGGCCCCTTCTGTTCAGCTGCGGTCCGCGAAAGCGTCGGTGGCCCGCACCAGGGCATCGGTAGTGGCCGCTTCGTTGGCGCTGTGGCCGGCGATGACCATCTGCAAGGTGGCTTCCGGCCAGGCCTTGGCCAGATCCCAGGCACTGCGTGGCGGGCAGATGATGTCGTAGCGCCCCTGCACGATGACGCCCGGCAGATGGCGGATGCGATCGATATCGCGCAGCAGCTGGCCGTGTTCCAGGAAGGTGTTGTGGCGGAAGTAATGCGCCTCGATGCGTGCCTTGGCCAGCGTATCGAGCGGATCGGTAGCGGACACCGCGTCGACCTCATGCAGCAGCGTGGCGGCATTGTCTTCCCAGCCCAGCCAGGCCTGTGCCGCTGCGATGCGGACGGCTTCGTCGGCATGGTCCAGGCGCTTCCAGTACGCTTCGAGCATGTTGCCGCGCTCGTCCTCCGGGATGTGCGCCTGGTAACGATCCCAGCGCTCCGGGAAGATCCAGCGGGCACCGCCATCGCGCTCGGCGAACCAGCGGTTCTCTTCTTCGCGACCGAGGAAGACGCCGCGCACGATCAGCCCGGTAGCGCGGTCGGGATGCGCCTGTGCATAGGCCAGCGACAGCGTCGAACCCCAGGAACCACCGTAGACCAGCCAGCGCTGGATGCCCAGGTGTTCGCGCACCTTCTCGATGTCGGCCACCAGGTCCTGGGTGGTGTTGTCACGCAGCTCGCCGAACGGCGTGGAGCGGCCGCTGCCGCGCTGATCGATCAGCACGATGCGGTAGCGCGTCGGGTCGAAGAAGCGGCGATGGGTGGGCGAGATGCCAGCGCCGGGGCCACCATGCAGGTACACCACCGGAATGCCTTCAGGCGTGCCGCACTCTTCGACATGCAGGGTGTGCAGCGCGTCGACGGGCAGCGTGTGCTCGCGGTACGGGGTGATCGGCGGGTACAGCGTGCGCATGGCGATGCCTCACAAGCGGGGACTGCAAGGATAGCGGGGCGCAGCGGTCAGCGTCATCCGCGTCAGGTTCAAGTACTCTTTGCGTTCAAGGGGCAACGTCGTCGATTCCTGACGAGATGGACCCGGCAGGACGCAGAGGATGAATGACATGAGCGCGCAGGACGTCGCCGTACACGCCCCGCCGGCGCACGGCTCCCTCAGCAGCGGCGCCCGCGAGCTGCTGAAGTGGATCGCGCTGCTGTCGATGACCGGCGATCACGTCGCCAAAGTGGTGTTCGGTGGCTATGTGCCGGTGGTCAGCGAGCTGGGGCGCATCGCCTTCCCGTTGTTCGCACTGGTGATGGCCTGCAACCTGGCGCAACCGGGCGCCGATCTGGGCAAGTCGATCCGGCGCTTGTCCGCTTGGGGCGTGGTCGCGCAGCCGCTGCACATGCTGGCCTTTGGCCACTGGCTGCCGCTGAACATCCTGCTGACTTTCGGCCTGGCTGCGGTGGCGGTGCATGCGCTGACCAGCAACCGGCAGCTGTTGCTGCTGGTGGCAGGAGGCCTGCTGCCGTTCTTCGTGGACTACCAATGGGCGGGGGTGGCCCTGGTGGTGCTGGGCTGGATCGCGTTCCGCCACCGGGCGTACTGGCTGCTGGCGTTCGGATTCGGCGGGCTGTGCTGGGTCAATGGCAACGGATGGGCATTGCTGGCCATCCCGCTGGTGCTGGCGTTGGCCAGGGTGCCGTGGACGGTTCCGCGTTCACGCTGGGCGTTCTACGTGTACTACGTGGGGCACCTGGCGGTTCTGGCCGCCTATGCGCAGTGGCTGCGCTGAGCAACGGCACCCATCGCAACGGCACCCATCGTAGCGGTGAGCTGCCCCGGTCACGTCGCGGGTGCTTTTCCAGTGCGCAACGCACACCGGGCACGCTCGCCTCTACAATCGGCCCATGCCTGCCACGCCCACCCTTGACGATCTGCGTCGCTACGCCGTAGCCCGCACGCTGTTCACGCCCACCACGCTGCTGACCGCGATCCGTCGCCTGGGTTTCGTGCAGGCCGATCCCATCCGTGCGCCTGCGCGTGCCCAGGACCTGACCCTGCGGCACCGGGTGAAGGGCTATCAGGCTGGAGATCTGGAGCGCCGCTACAGCCGGTTGCCGATCGAGGAAGACTTCCTGGTCAACTACGGTTTCCTGCCGCGCGAACACCTGTCGTTGATGCATCCGCGGGTGTCCCGCAGGCCGTGGGACGCCAGCACGCGGCGCAAGGCGGCCGAGGTTCTGGCGTTCGTGCAGGAGCGGGGTGCGGTGCATCCGCGCGAGGTCGACCAGGCGTTCGCGCATGGCCGGGTGACCAACTACTGGGGCGGCACCAGCAATGCCAGCACCCACCTGCTGGATGGCATGCACTACCGCGGCATGTTGCGCATCGCCCGTCGTGACAGTGGTACCCGCATCTATGCCGTTGCAGAACATGCACTCGCCGAGGGCGGCAAGGCCGCACGCCTGCAGCGCGCCAACGCACTGATCGATCTGGTGGTGCGCAAGTACGCGCCGTTGCCTTCGGCCAGCCTCACCTATCTGGCACGGTTGCTGGGCTACGGCGCTCCACATCTGTCCGTCGAGATCCAGCAGGCACTGCGGCTGGCACGCGAGCGCCTGGCTGGCTGCATCATCGACGGAACACAGTGGTACTGGCCGGCCGAGGAGAATCCCCGTTCGCGGCGCTATCAGGCCGATGAGCAGGTGCGGCTGCTGGCGCCGTTCGATCCCGTGGCCTGGGATCGGCGACGGTTCGAGCTGCTCTGGGGCTGGGTCTACAGGTTCGAGGCCTATACCCCGGCGGCCAAGCGTCGCTTCGGCTACTACGCGCTGCCGCTGTTGTGGCGCGACCAGGTGGTCGGCTGGGCCAATGTCACCGTCAGGGATGGCGCTCTGCAGCCGGATATCGGTTTCGCCAGCGCCTCGCCCATGAAGGACGTTCTGTTCCGCAATGCGCTGGATGATGAGCTGGAGCGGATGACGCGCTTCCTCACCGGATGAAGTCTTGCCTTGCGGTGACAGCAGACGCTGTTGCTAGTCGTCGCGCCGCTGCGTGCGTACCCGTGCACGCGCGTCATAGAGCTGGCTGTCCGCATGATGGATGGTGTCGGCTACCGATTCACCCGGCGCACTGAGCGCCGCGCCCATGGAGAACGCTGTCGGCGACTGCGCCGCGTTGGCGGCATACCAGCCCTCCAGCAGGGCAAGACGCGCGGACGCCGATGCGGTCAGCACCACCAGGAACTCGTCTCCGCCCAGGCGGACCACGGTTTCTCCCGCACCCAGTGGCGCCCTGAGGAACGCGGAAAAGTTGATCAGGATCGCGTCGCCCCAGCGGTGACCCTGCGCGTCATTGATCCGTTTGAAGTCGTCCAGGTCAAATACCAGGCATGCCCACGTTCCGGCGGTCATCTCATCGAGCCGGTGCAGGTAGCGACGGTTGTGGCACTGGGTGAGTGGATCCTTCAGCGACAGCTCGCGCAGGCGCTGCTCCTGCAGCCGCAGCGCGGTGACATCCTGGGCGTGGCCCAGTACGAAGGGCGGCTGTCCTTCGCTGTCGAGCACGTTGTTGTAGGCCCAGTAGCGCAGCGTTCCATCGGCGGCGATGAGCTCGATCACTCCGGCATCGGTTTGGTTGGCTTCGATGCGCTTCAGGTAGGCATTGAACACCTCTCGGCGCTCGGGCGGCATGTAGTCGCACAGGCTGCGGCCGATGATCTGGCGTTCCTCGTAGCCCAGTGACTGCAGTGCCGCCGGGTTCACCGAGGTCAGCGTGCCATCCAGCGTATGGGTGCAGATCAGCCCCAGGCTGTAGTGGAACAGGCGCCGATAGCGCACCTCGCTCGCCTCCAGCGCGTCCAGCGCCGCGCGTTCTTCGGTGACGTCCTGGATCGCGCCCACCAGCCGTGGATGGCCCTCCACCTGCTGCCGGTTGCCCACCACGCGGGTCCAGATGCTGCGTTCGTCGGCCGTTCGCATCGGCAGCTGCACCTCCCAGGGCGTGCCATCCTCCACGCAACGCTGCACGGCAGTCTGGATGATGCTGCGGCTGTCCTGGCGGTAGAATGACAAGGCGGATTCGAGGGTGGGCTGGTAGCTGGAACGGACACCGTGGATCTGCTTGGTCTCGCGCGTCCAACGCACCTCGCCGGTGTCCAGGTCCAGTTCCCAGCCGCCGACCTTGGCGGCGGTGTTGGTGCGCTGCAGGAAATCCTCGCTGCGCTTCAGATCGCGATGCAGTGCCTGCGCCTGGTCGACCTGTCGCAGCAATGCGCTGCGCTGCTCCAGCACCTGCGTGGTGACCCGGCCAAGATGGACCATCAATTCCCGCTGCGACGGTGACAGCACCCCGGGCAGCGTGTCGAGCAGGCACAGCGTGCCGATGCGCGCGCCATGGGCGGTGGTCAGTGCAATCCCGGCGTAGTGGCGTACCCGATGCCCTGCAGTGACCAGTGGACTGCCGGCGAACCGCGGGTCCTGCCGCGCGTCTGGAATCTCCAGCAGCTCGTCCTGTTCGATGGCATGCGAACAGAAAGAGATGGAGCGGGGCGTTTCGGTAATGTCGCCCAGCCCGATGCTGGACTTGAACCATTGTCGCTGCGCGGCAACGATGGAAATCAACCCGATGGGCATGCCGGTGGCGGCGAGCGCGGCGGCAACAATGGCATCGAACACGGGCTCAGGCGGTGTATCGAGAACACCAAGGCGATCGATCTCGAGAAGTCTGGAAGCTTCATCCATGGCAGGCACTGCGTCTCCGGCAGGGAAGGGCAGGTCACAGCGATCACGCTAGGGCGCGGCACGTTATGCCGTTGCGTGGAACAGTGATGCTGGTGTCAATGCTCTTTCAATGATGGGTTTCATGCAGGTTTCCTTCGCGTTGCCGCGCGGGGCGCGCGTACCGAAACGTGACGATGGTCGCGCACATGCCAGCGCCAGGGAAAATCCACGGCGCGGGTGATGCCGATGCGCGGCCCCACCACCGGATCCTGCGGCGGCGGCATGCCGTCGTCCAGTATCGTGATGCCGTGGCTGACGGTTACCAGGTCGGCGCCGTCGAAGTGCCGGTCCAGGCCAAACGCCTGCGACAGCTTGCCGGGGCCACTGGCCAGGTCGTGGTCGCGGCGGGCGGCAGGCCGCAGCGGGTACATCAGTTCCTGCCCGGCGACTGGCGCGGCGGCACGCAGCAGAACCGCAACACCCTCGCCGACGTCTCCGCAGACGACATTGCTGCCCCAGTGCATGCCATAGGTGAAGTAGACATAGAGATGGCCTGCTTCGCCGAACATGCTGGCGTTGCGCGCGGTCATGCCGCGCCAGGAGTGCGCCGCCGGATCGTCGCTGCCGGCATACGCCTCGACCTCGACAATGCGTGCCACGCGGCCATCGTTGCGCACCAGCAGTTTGTTCAGCAGCTCGGGGGCGACCACCGTTGAAGGTCGCTGATAGAAGGCGCGCGATAGTCGAGTCCCGTCAACGGGCTGCACGGTGAACGGCGCGTCTGGACCGGTCTGCTTCGGCATGCTGCAATCATCGCCTGTCAGCGGTGAGGCTGTCGCCAGCGCGGCGTCAGTCCGCCGTGGCTGGACGATCGAGCGCGGCCCGGCGCGCGGCAAACACTTCCGGTGTCTGCGGCTTGATGAACAGGGCCACCAGTTCCGGGAACTCCTGTTTCACCGCAGACTCGATCCGGGTGATGCAGGCCTCGATCTGCGGCGTGGTGCGATCGTCCTCGAACTCCGCACTGAGCATCGCCACCACCTGTTCCGGGCCCATCTGCAGGGTGGTCACACCGTTGGCGCGGCGCAGATCCGGGTCGGTCACGGCCACGGCCATGATCCGTTGCGCCACCGCCGGGTGGGCCGGCTCACCGATCAGCAGGCCCTTGGTCTCGCGCGCGAGCAGGAACGCGGTCATCGCCAGTACGCCGGCAATGCACAGCGAGGCCACGCCATCCAGCACAGGCATCTCCAGCAGTTGCGCGGCCAGCAGCCCGACCAGCGCGAACCCAAGGCCGAGCAGGGCGGCGCTGTCTTCCAGCAGCACGGTGAAGGTGGACGGATCCTTGCTGCGCCGGAATGCCTCGAAGTATCCCAGCGAGCCCTTGCTGCGGCGGAATTCGCGCAGCGCCACCCACCATGAAGCACCTTCGAACAGGATGGAGATGCCCAGCACGCTGTAGCTGATGGCGTGATTGCTGGCCGGCTCCGGCTGGCGGATGTGCTGGATGCCTTCGTAGGCCGAGACGCCGGCGCCGGCGGCGAATACCAGCAGGGCGACGATGAAGCTCCAGAAGTACAGCTCGCGGCCGTAGCCGAAGGGGTGCAGGGTGTCGGGGGCCTTCTCGGCACGGCGCAGGCCGTACAGCAGCAGCACTTCGTTGAGGGTATCGACCAGCGAATGCACGCCCTCGCTGAGCATCGCCGAGCTGCCGGACAGGCCGGCGGCGATGAACTTGGCAATGGCGATGGCAAGGTTGCCTGCCAGTGCAGCGTAGATGACGAGGCGGGAGCCAGTGGGCGAGGACATGGCAGAGAGAAGGCGGCGCGGAACACTGATGATCGCGTCCAGCTTGTGCCCGGCGTGTGCAGGGGAAGGTCCTTCACACCTCTGCCCACCTATGGGCTAGCAGGCTGGGCCCTTTGCCGCGGCCTTGATCTGCGCACCGCACGCGAGGTGGCCTTCATCGGGGGTGGCGGCGTGACGGATGCCGGCGCGCGTGGTTCCGGAGGCAGCGACGGGGGAGGTGCACGGGGAGTTTCAGGAGTCTTGTACCAGGTGAACACTTCGCTGCTGGGCAGGGGGATCGACCGGGTTCGCGTCTTCGGCGTCCAGCCCGGCTCGGCGATGACGGTGTGGCTGCCAAGGCGATTGAGCACGAAGACATCCCGGATCTCGTACAGCTCTTTCCCTGGGCCGTCGATCCTGCGGCAGTTGCCTGATACCCCGGATGCCCGAACCATTCTGCAGCCCTCGCTCGATACCACCACGCTCTGGTCGCGCAGCATCCCCAGCTGGAACGTGCTGGCAGCGCGGTCGAGTGACTCGAACGGAGTGCCGGCAATGAGCAGGATCGGGGTTATTACCAAGGCAAGTGCAACCATCCGGATCCAGAGCGGGAGCGTCCTTATGCTCAGGATAATCAAGTGAAGGAGCGGCAGCCCGAGGGAGACCAGGAGCACTTCCCAGCCGTTCATCGTGGCGGCTGCGGAATGGGTGCCGAAGACCACTAGCGCGATCAAGGGGAGCGTGAACAGGTAGAGGCAAGCGGAAAGCACCGTCAGCCTCAGTGCCCACCAGATCCTCCTTTTCCGCACAACGCTGTTGACGGGTTCATCAATCGGCTTGAGTTTCACGCCCATCGGCGCGAACGCGCCAGCGGCACCGACCAGCATGACACCTGCGAACAAGATGGGTGCAGCGTCGCCGAGCGGAGTGAAAAACCATACATACATCCAGCCTGTTGCCAGGCCCGCGCCCAGCATGGCCATACTCATGCTGAGGCCAGCGGACGGCAGCCAGTGCGTCTCAGATGTGCGGACGCTGCTTCTGTCGGTGATGAATCCTGACTTCTGCCACTCGATCAGCACAGCGGCGGGGAGCATGAGCGTAAGGACGACCACGATGACCATCACGACCGAAAAGAAGACGATGGCCGCCGCCACCAGAGCGATATCAGTCAATGCAAGGCTGGGCAGGTAGTGGATCCGCCAGAAGAAGACGACCATCGCAAGGGTCCCCGCCAGCGCGAACAACGCCTTGTGAGCGTAGAGATCGGTCAGGATTTTGGACGCTGCCGGCCAAGGCGAGCCGGAAGGAGGCGAAAGGGTGTCGGGGCGGGGGTCCTGCAACGGCATCGCGCATCGTCCATGAGTCGGGCTTCACCCCCGGATATCGGCCGTTCGCGAAAGCGCTTGAATCGAAATCCAGATCCACGCATATCCTTGCGTGGACAAGAACGCGCTCCTTCAGGGCAGCATCAGCTCTCAGCGCCCGACTTGATTCAGATACAGCCGTGCACCGTCTGATTCGCGTCGCCCCGACCAGCGCCCGCCACCCGTCTGGCGGAATCTTCCGATCACCTTGTTGTCGGTATCGGTAATCAGCAGTTGGTTGCCTGAAAGCAGCCAGCGATTGGCCGAGAAGAAATCGTCCGGGCACCCGGCCGGCACCCATGCACCATAGCCACCAAACCAGGGGCTGTCCTTCAGTTCGATGGTGCAGCTCTTGCCGTTCTCCTGGCCCAGCGTCCAACGGCCGAACAAATCGCTGTCGATCACCCTGCTGCCATCGCGACGGCGGTCGTTGCTTCCGTCATCGTTGTTGTTGTCATCAAAGCTGATATGGATCCCGACGTCCTTGCTCTCGCTGCGGGATTGGGAATGCGCGCTGCTGTTGCTGTTGGACTGCGTCGTTATCGACCCGAAGTTGCCGAAGGCCGATTCGCCATTGTTGTTCCCGGCCGTGTCATCGCTGGTTGACCCGGAGGTCGAACGGGTGGTTTCCGTGGTCTGCGATGCGCTGGACGACTGCGTACTGCTGGAGTGCTGGCCGAAGCCGATGGAGGCGTCCTGGGCAAGGGTGGTAGCGGGGGCGGCGAAGCTGCACAGCACCAGCAGCGCGAAGCGGGGAAGCACGGTTGCCATCGTCGAATCCTCGTTGGGAACAACGGAAACAGCGGGTGTGCGCGCGCGAGCATAGGCCTCGCAGGGCAGGGGCGGTGTGACGAGGCCCCGATGCTGGCGCTGCCTTGGTGTGCAGTCACATTTCCCGGGAGCCCCGGCTGGCATCGCCCCGTGGCGACGCCAGCCGCCGAGGGTGCGCTAGTTCGGGGACACCAGGATCGCTGCATCCAGCACCGGGAACGATTGCGGTGCCTGGCCCGACGACGCGACCAGGCGGATCTCCAGCGTCGTTGAGCCGCCGCCGGCAGCATCCGCGCGCAGCGCCCCCAGCGTCTGCGGCAATGGCACGGCAAATGTCGTTGGATGATCGTGGCCCATGGCCGCCATGCTCGGCCCGAAGAACGAGACCGTGCCGGCGTAGTACGGGCTGTCCGCGCTCACCGAGGTGACATCTGCCGGTGCATTGATCAACACGTCGAACTCGCGCGTGTTATGCAGTCCATGGGGACGCTCGAGGGTAACCTCCGCAATCAGCACGCGCGGCCCGGTAGCCGCCAGATGTGCACGAACCGCTTCGTTGGGGACAGCCACTCGTACGGCGCCATCAGCCCGCTTGCCGCGCACCAGTCGCGCGGCCTTGGCGGTGGTGGGAGCCGTTGCGGCCTGCTCTGCCGCACGCACGCCGCTGCCATAGACATAGTC
Source organism: Stenotrophomonas sp. YIM B13575 (assembly GCF_042787595.1). Taxonomy (NCBI): domain Bacteria; kingdom Pseudomonadati; phylum Pseudomonadota; class Gammaproteobacteria; order Lysobacterales; family Lysobacteraceae; genus Stenotrophomonas; species Stenotrophomonas sp. YIM B13575. The sequence continues at coordinate 80,239 of NZ_JBHZOP010000012.1, forward strand.
GTAGTCGTAGTCGAACGCGCTGGTGGAGAAGAACTCCCGGGCCGGGCGTGTGCCGACGTAACGCCCCTGCGCATTGACGAAGAAGCGGAACGGCTCTTCCATGAACTGCTTGTTCTCCGCAGGGTCGGTCGGCATGATCGGGCGGCCGAAGGCCTGTTGCCTGCGGGTCCACACATCCCACAGACGGTCCATGTTGGCGTGGTGCAGGTAGAAGATCGGATCCAGCGGCGACAGGAAGTTGGTCATGTTGCCGTAGGGACCGGGATCGACGGCGCCGACACCGCCAATGCAGTTGTGCACCTTGTTATGCGGGAAGCCCTCCAGTACCGAGAACTTGGTGGCCCCATCGGGCTGCAGCACGTGCGAAGTGGTGCGTGAACTGGTGAAGCTGCGGCTGATGTCAGGGTTGTTGAACTCCACCGGTGACAGGCCGGCACGGATGGTGTCGGCGGACACGGCGGAGGCCGTCTTCGGGTCGAAGCCCGGGTGCTCCCGCCAGAGATAACGGGCGCCACAGGTCACCGCGTACGCCGCATTGCCGGAAATGCCGGTCTGCTCCTTTGCGTTGTAGCCGGTGACATCGTTCCAGACGTCTTCGGCGCTGTTGTAGCCCCGCAGTGACAGCTGCTGGCGCTGGCCGGTGTCCAGCGTATTCCAGTGGCGCTGCAAAGCAGGCTTCATGAACTGGGTGAACACCGCCAGATTGCGGGTGTAGGGTGTATAGGCGGTGTGGGTCGGGGTCAGCAGGCCATCGAACATGGCTGGCGGAATCCTTGGAAGCTCGGTCCAGTCCCAGTAAGGCATGGCGAACTCGCGGTCGCCGCTGAGCTCGCGGATGGTCTGCTCGAAGTAGCCGACGTAGCCGCGGTGCCAGACATAGAACCACCAGTTGCCGTGCGGGCAATCCATCAGGTGCACGAACGCATTGCGGAACCAGTTGCGCGCGTCGTCAGCCGGCAACGCCAGCATTGCCTGGATGCCGCGCGCATAGCTGGCCAGCATCTGCTGTCCTTTCGCGCTGGTGACGTTGTAGCGGTGGAAACGCGCCACTGCAGTACCGTCGGCCGTGCTCTGGCCACTGGCCAGGGCACTGGGCGCGAACAGCGAGGCCAATGAGGCGGTGGCAGTGGTCGCTAGGAAATCACGGCGTGTGTAGCGCATAGCGTCCTCCTTGGTGATTGGTTCAACCGCGACGGGTTACGAATCACTGCAAGGGCCCGCGGCTGCTGCCACGGGCCGGACGGGGACATCCAGCCCCGCCGCCCGGATCGACGGCCGCGAACGCGCCGCCGCACCAGGCGGCAGCAGTATAGGCACGGCATTGCGCCCGGATCTGGGCAGTACGCCACAGTCATGGCCGGCCTTGGCCGGCCGGGTCGACTATTCCGGGCCGGTCTTCACCCGGGCCACCCGCTTTCGATACTCATACACGTTGTCACCGCGGATCCGCTTTTCCTGCGTTCCGCTGATGCTGTCCACGCGACGATCCGAGCCGGTCACCGGCTTGGCATCGATCTCGGTTTCGTGTTCGAACGAATGCGATTTGTCGGTGTTGCGGTAGAACCGGTACAGCGCCCAGTACAGCGCGGTCGCGCCGGCCGGGCCTGCAGCCAACAACCAAAGACCACTGTCATCACTCATGTGCTGGCCACCAGGAAGGCAATTGCGAGGGCTTCGATGATCGTGCCGGCGGTCAGCGCCGCCAGCAGCATCTTCCACTGCTGCACGGGTACGCTGCCCATGGTTTCACCGGTCCGGCCGTTCACCGCGATGTAGTGCAGCATGCCGCCGTTCTTGCCGGGCTGATGGTACGAGTACAGCCAGACCGGCAGGTACATGGCCACCCAGCGGGTGCCGTGCACCTCCAGCTGCTCCTGTTCCCAGCGCACGCCACGGTCGTAGCGGCGCACCGTGCCTTCCACCTGCGCGCGGGCGATCGACAGCAGCTGGTCTTCCAGCCGCGGCCGCAGCTTTTCGACGTCCAGGTTGCGCTTTTCCGAGGTGAAGCCCGCCAGGTAGGAGGCGTTCCACTTCACCGCGTTCTTGGTGTCGAACGGCAGAATCGTGTTGATGATGTTGTTGGTGTTGGCGCGCGTGTCCAGGTTGCCGCGCTCGGCTGACGATTCCAACGGCAGGTCGTCCACGGTGAAATCGACCTGGCGTTCCACCTGGTAGACATCCGCGTCGTAGTAGGTCTGCTTGTTCTTCTCGCTGCCACGGGTGTATTCGCGTGTCTTGATCTCGCCCTTGCCGGCCACCGCCGCACTGACATTGCCGTCGACGATCATGTACGGCAGGTACACACCCACCACGTTTTCCGGGGTGAACTGTTCCTTGAACGCCTTGAGCGCGAACATCCGGCGCTTGTCGACGAACTGGCGGATGCGCGCGACGGCATCCTCCTTCTTGATATGGAACGGCAGCACGGCGTCAGGCACGGCGCCATTGGCGATCTGTTCGTTCACGCCGAACACGTGCCGGCACCAGTGGCAGCGCGCCGTCATCGTGCTTTCGGTGTTGACCGTGACTTCGGCGCCGCAACCGGTGCACTTGAAGGTCATCAGTGCCGAGGTGTCGGCATCGATATCGCGTGCGCCCGATGCGATGACGGTGCCACGCAGCTGGTCGATGGCTTCACCCAGGCCGAATTCTTCTTCCACCCGTGCGCCATGCCATTCGTGACGGCAGTACAGGCAGACCAGGATATCGGTACCCAGCTTGGGCCGGATATCGGTAGCGCCGCACTTCGGGCAGCGGTTGAGGCCGTCTTTCAGTTCGTCAGCGGAGGTGTCGATGGCGACCGGGTCGGGCGCCTCGACCTCGTTGCGGATGGCCTCAGGCAGCGTCGAGGTATCGAGCGGGAAGCTGCCGGGCAGGGGAGGGACGTCCTGCGGCGAACCCGGCCCGTCCAGCACCGCCGCCGGCAGCGGCGGCGGTGCTGAAGCGGATCGGGGCAGCGGCGGCGGCGTGTTTCTGGGATCGGACATGGTGGTTGCGCGTCCTGCGTCTGCTTACAGTCCCAGCGCCTTGGCCTTCAGCGCGTCGTAGTCGGTCTGGGTGATCAGGCCCAGATCCAGCATTTCCTTGGCCTTCTTCAGCTTGGCCACCGGGTCGTCGGCAGCTGGCGCGGCCGGGGTTGCCGGCTGCTGCAGGTTGCCCGCGCCGAACATGCCCGACGCCATGCCCACGCCGACAAGGCCGGCGGCACCGCCGTTCTCGCCTGCGGACTGGATGCCCTGGGCAACGCTGGCCTGCAGGTTGGAATTGCCGCGCGAGCCGGACAAGGCATCGGCGCGCTGCACGGTCTTCAGCAGCTCACGGGTGTTGGCGTCGTACTCGATCGAGACGATGGCGGTCTTGACGATGGCCAGGCCGCGATCGGACTTCCACTGGTAGCCCTGCTCGACGGCAGCCGACAGGCTCTGCGCAAAGCCCAGCGAATCCTGCTGCAGCTTGGTGATGCGGTTGCCCTTGCTTGGATCGTTGGTGTACAGGCTGAATGCCGGCGCCAGCGAACCCACCACTTCATTGAACAGCTGGCTGGCAGCGGCGTTGTCCAGGTCGGTGAAGTCGAACACCTGGCCCGGCTGCAGGTAGCTGGCCGGAACGAAGTTCTTCACGAACAGGATCGGGTCGACGATCTTCAGCGTGTACGAGCCACGGGTGACCGCGCCGACCTGGGTGTTGAGGAAGCCATCGTCCCAGTAGATTTCCGACTGGGTGCCGAAGCGGTTGTCCGGCAGTTCCTTCAGCGAAACGAAGAAGGCGGCCTGCTGCGAGCCCGGCTGGCCGCCGAACTTGAAGCGCTCCCAGCTCTGCTTGATGAAGGTGCTGACCAGGCCGTCGCCGGCGAAGATCGACTGCGAGTTCAGATCATCCGAGCGCCACTCGTAGCCACCCGGCTCGGCGACGAAGGCGGTGATCGCGCCATCCTGGAACAGCAGCAGGCCGTAGCCTTCCGGCACGACGATCTTCGAACCGTTGCTGATGATGTTGGAGGAGCCGCTGGTGTTCGAGCCGCGCCCGGCATTGGTGCCCTGCGGCACCGCTGCGAACAGGGCTGCCGTGGACGGCAGGCCGGTCGGCACGGTGTAGAAGTCTTTCCATTGGTCCGCCAGCACGCCGCCGACTGCACCCTTCACCGCTTGTACCAGACCCATGACCCACTCCCTGTAGTTGCCGGACAGGCACCACGCCTGTCGTGCTCGGCTGACTATAGAGGAGGCAGGCTACGCGCGGCTAGCGGCCGGGCGAGCCCCCATTCATCTGGTTGTGGGGCCTTGGCCCGCCTGACGCCCCAGCCGCAGCCCGTAGCACTTGCAGGCGTCTCAGCGCACCGACTGCGGTACCCGGCGCAGCTTTCCAGTGTCATACCCCATTGCCTTGATGCGGGCGACCGCCTGCTGATACTCCGCCTCGCTTACCTGCGGCGTACGCGCCATGTACCACACGTAGTCGCGCTTGCTGCGGGCCACGATGGTCTGCGTGTAGCCCTCGTCCAGCCAGGCAATGAGGTATTCGGCCTGGATGGGCCAGATGAACTGCATGCCCCAGACCGCGCCATTGCCGTGTTTCTCGATGCGGCCTATCGGGTGCATCGACTTCTGCGGTGACTGGAAGCTGCCCTTGCGATAGGTAAAGGTGGTCTGGATGCGGCCATCGGCCTGCAGCGCGTAGCTTTCCACGGCATCGAAGGCCTCGCGCTCGGGTCGCGACGGAATATGCGCGATGACATACCAGTCGCCCATGAAACGGGGCACGTCGACCTTCGGCGGCAGCGGGATGGGGCGGGTGTCGTGGCTGCTGCAGCCTGCGCCGAACAGGGCCACGGCCAACAGCGTGAACAGTGGGGCGATGCGCATGGTGGCGGTCTCCTTCAGCGCGGGCGGAACAGGTAGTGGGCGACCAGCCATTGCTGGCCGTCGTCGTAGCCGAACAGCTCGGCGCAGGCCATCCAGAACATGCGCCAGCGCTGCCACCAGATGCGTGCAGCGGCTTCGTCGCCATAGGTCTGCGCCAGGATCGGCAGCAGCTGCTCGCGGGCGGCATCCTGGTTGGCCAGCCAGTGGTTGGCGGTACGCTGGTAGTGGGTGCCGTCCAGCAGCCAGCGCTGGTCCAGTACCAGCTCGCGCTGGAAGTGCAGCAGCGTGTCCGCAGCCGGCATCAGGCCGCCGGTGAAGAAGTGCCGGCCCATCCAGTTGTCGTCGCCCTCGGTTTCGAACGGATACATCAGCGTGCGATGGGCGAAGATATGCACGAACAGCGCGCCGTCCGGCTTCAGCCAGCGGGCGATGCGACCCAGCAGGCGGTCGTAATTGCGCACATGCTCGAACATCTCCACCGATACGCAGCGGTCGAATGCCGTTGCAGGCAGCTCCAGCTGGTTGACGTCGCGTGTAAGCACCTCGACGTTGCCGAACCCGCGCGCCTCGCACTGCGCCAGGATATGGTCGCGCTGGCTGTGCGAGTTGGACACGGCGGTGATGCGTGCCTTCGGGTAGCGCTCGGCCATCCACAGCGTCAGCGAGCCCCAACCGCAGCCCAGCTCCAGGATATGCTGGCCGTCGGCCAGCCCGGCGCGCTGTCCGTACAGCTCCAGCATCGCGTCCTCGGCCTGGTCCAGCGTCTCGCTGCCGGTCCGGTAGTAGCAGCTGCTGTACTTCAGGCGATGCCCCAGGCAGCCCTGGAAGAAGGCGGCGGGAACCTCGTAGTGCTGGCGGTTGGCTGCATCCACGTGCAGCGCGAGGGGGCTGCTGGCCAGTTCGGCAATGCGGCGGCTGAAGCGCTGCGACTGCTCCTCGATGCTGCCGGCCGATTCTTCGGCCAGGCGTTGTGCGCACAGGCGACGGATGCCCGCGCGCAGCGCCGCATCAGGCAGCCAGCCACGCTCGGCCCAGCCGGTGAGTCCGCCCTCGGTATCGGCAACCGGAGCAAGGGACGGGGTGCTGTTCATCGGAATCACTCCTTGGGGCTGCGCGGAAACCACGGGAAGAACATCGAGGTGCTGCGCTGGTAGTCGCGGTAGTCATCACCGCGACTGCGCAGCGCCTGTTTCTCGGTGAAGGGAACGCCACTGAGGTAGCGCAGGAACACATACATCAGCACCGGCCCGGACCAGGCCAGCCACCACAGGGGCGACGTTGCTGCCAGCAGCACATAGGTGAACCAGTGCAGCCACTCGAAGAAGTAGTTGGGATGGCGTGTATACCGCCACAGCCCTTCGCGGCAGGTGCGGCCCTTGTTGGCCGGGTCGGCACGGAAGCGGGTCAGCTGGCGGTCGGCGAGTGCCTCACCACCCACGCTGAGCAGCCACACCACAACGGCCGCTGCGATCCAGCCAGGCATGTCGCTGCGTGGGTTGCTGGCCACGGCCTCGAACGGCAGTGCAAACAGCACCACCAACGCGGCCTGCGCCATGAAAAAGCCGAAGATCTTTCCCTGATGGCCCTGCCAGTGCTCACGTAGATAGCGGTAGCGACCGTCTTCCGCCTCGCTGCGCACACGGCGCCACAGATGCAGGGCAAGTCGGCTTCCCCACAGGCCACCCAGCACCGCCAGCGCAATGCGGGGCTGCAGCGCGCCATCACCCAGCCACGCAAGCAGCAGCGCGCCGGCCGCCACGCCCTTTGCCCACAGCACATCGACGATGCCGATGTTGCGGTGCCTGCGCTGCCAGGCCCAGCCCCAGGCCATGATCAGCACGGCATACAGCAGCACCCACCACACGCTGCTCATCAGGTTGCTCCAATCAATGGGGTGTCGTGGTTGCCGGGCGTTCCACGGCGGGCCACCGCGCACAGCAGCGACAGCGCGATGCACCAGCCCAGCGCCAGGGTTGCCACGCCCTGCCAGGCAGGGGGCGTGAAATGCACCGCCTGGAATCCGCGCGCCGCAGACAGATACGCCAGCGGCGCCAGCAGGCCGAGGGCCACCGGCAGCAGCCAGTGCCGCTGCAGGAAGGCCATCGATGCGGTCAGCGTCATCGCAAAGGCAGCCCACAACGCGAAGATCCACGGCGGCGGCACCCATCCCAGCGGCGCAGCGGCGTAGTGCACGCTGCCGCTGGCGGCAGCGCTGCCATCCACCAGCCAGGCGCAGGCCAGCGCGAGCAGCAGCAGGCGAACATCCAGGCGCGGCTGCGGCGAGGTGAGCAACTGGCTGCCGACATACACGCTGGCTGACAGCACGGCCGGCCATTGCCAGCCACGGCCGGCGCCGGCAACGGCGCACAGCCACACCATCTGGTTGCCGATCACGTTGACCCAGCTGCGGCGCATGTCAGTCGATCCGTTCGTCGTGGGCATCGGCTTCGGGGCGGTAGCCAGGGCGTGCCAGCAGCAGATGCGACACGCCGATGGAGCGTTCCAGGAAGCCACCTTCGCAATAGGCCAGATAGAACTCCCACAGCCTGCAGAAGCGCTCATCGAAGCCCTGCGCACGTACCGCTTGCAACTGCGCCAGGAAGCGCTGCCGCCACGCCCGCAGGGTCAGTGCATAGGAGTGGCCGAAGTCCTGCTGGGCGATCAGCTGCAGGTCACTGGCCCGGGTCTTGGCGGCCAGGATGGCGTTGATCGACGGGATGAAGCTGCCCGGAAACACGAAGCGCTTGATGTAGTCCACGCTGCGCCGCGCCTGTTCATAGCGCTGGTCCTCGATGGTGATGGCCTGCAGCAGGGCCACCCCATCGGGTTTCAACAACCGCTGCAGGGTGGCCATGTAGGTATCCAGATACTCGGCGCCGATGGCCTCGATCATCTCGATGGAGACCAGCTTGTCGAACTGTCCCTGCAGATCGCGGTAGTCCTGCATCAGCAACGTCACCCGATCCTGCAGGCCGGCCTCGCGCACGCGCTGTGCGGTCAGTGCGTGCTGTTCCGCGGAGATGGTGGTGGTGGTGACATGGCAGCCGTAATGCTGCGCGGCGTGCACGGCAAAGCCGCCCCAGCCGGTGCCGATCTCGACCACGCGATCACCCGGCTGCAGTCGCAGCTGCTGGCAGATGCGGTCCAGCTTGCGTCGCGACGCACGCTCCAGCGAGTCGCCGGCATCGGTGAACAGCGCCGAGGAGTACATCAGGTCCGGCGACAGGAACAGGGCGAAGAAATCATTGCCCAGGTCATAGTGGGCGGCGATGTTGCGACGGCTGCCTTCGCGGCTGTTGCGCCGCAGCCGGTTCCAGCCACGCAGCAGCCAGCCGCCGATGCGTGCCGGCCCGCGTTCCATGCCATCGAGCAGGTCGCGGTTGCGTACCAGCAGCTGCACCAGCGCCACCAGATCATCGCAGCGCCAATCACCGTTGATGTAGCTCTCGCCGGCGCCAACGCTGCCGTTCGCGGCCACCTTGCGGTAGAAGGCCGGGTCGTCAATGGTCACGGTGACCTGCAGGTCGCTGCCTGCGTGGCCGAGCTGCACCTCGCCAAACGCATCGCGCACGCACAGGCGGCCGTTCTGCAGCGGCGCAAGCTGGGCCAGCAGGCGCCGGCGCAGGAACGCGTCCAGGGTGCCGGGCTGGGGCAGGGTGGCCGAGGGGGTCATTTCGTTCATCGCGGTTTCTCGGCGAGGGAAGGATGGTCGTGCACGGGGTTGCGCTTGAGCCAGAGGCGCAGTGCCTGCCAATGGATGGCGGCGACCACCTGCGCGCTCATCAAGGGGTAGCCGGCCAGCACCCGGGCAAGTCCGCGGCCATCAATGGGCCGCCGCTGCATGCTCTGGGTGGCATCGAACTGGCGTTGGCCGTCGCGCCAGACCTGCATGTGCACACGCAGGTCGTCAGCGGGCGCGGTAAAGCGCCAGTCGTAGGCGCAATCCATCGGCATGAAGGGGGAAACGTGGAAGGCCTTGTCGAACTGCCAGCGCAGGGCGCGACCCTGCTGCACCGCGGTTGCGACCGGCAGCACGTAGGCGTGCCGTTCCTTCCAGGGGGTATTGGTGATCTCGGCGACGATGCAGTCCAGGGTCTCCCCGTCAGCCTGGTAGCAGTAGTAGAAGCTGACCGGATTGAACACGTGGCCCCCGAAACGCAGGTGGCTCAGCAGGCGAACCGGGCCGTCGGGGCGCCGCCCGAGCACCGTGGCGGCATGATCACGCACGGCGTCGGCCAGGGAGAGGGCGGGATCACCGAAGTAGTCGCTGCGGCGGAACTCTGCCAGGTTGCGGCGCCCGACCGACCACAGCCAGCGCCCGGCAAATACCTGGTCCAGCTCGTCGAGGTCCAGCAGCAGCTGCGCGATCGGGTAGCGGAACGCGTGCGCATGCGGGTGGTAGCGACGATGCTCGACGTGGCCGAAGTAGATGGCGCTGGCGCTCACGCAGGCACCTCCATCTGCTGCGCGATGCCGCGGTGGAACGAGCGCGCCTGCAGCGCGTCGACCACGCGGCGGGCACTGCGGATGCCGTCCTCGTGAAAGCCCCAGCCCCAGTAGGCACCGGCAAACCAGGTGTGCCGATGGCCCTGCACCTCGCCCCAGCGCTGCTGTGCCTGTACCGCAACATGGTCGTGTACCGGGTGTGCGTACTGCAGGCGGCGCAGTACCTTGGCCGGATCGATGGCCTCGCTGCGGTTGAGGGTCACCACCAACGGAGTGTCGCCGGGCAGCCCCTGCAGCAGGTTCATGCAGTAGCTGACCGTGCAGGGCGCAGCGGGGTCGCGCGGCACATGCGCGTTCCAGGCCGCCCAGGCCTTGCGGTTGGCGGGCAGCAGCGAGGCATCGGTATGCAGCACCGCCTCATTGGGCTGGTAGCGGATCGCACCGAGCACCGCCCGCTCAACCGGATCGGCGTCGGCCAGCAGCGCCAGGGCCTGGTCGCTGTGGCAGGCCAGGATCACTTCATCAAAGCCTTCGATGCCGTTGGCCGTGTGCACGCGCGCCCCCCAGGGCATGCGCTCGACGGCGTGCACGGGGCATTCCAGCCGCTCGTGTACCCGCCAGCGCGCACGCAGCGCATCGACGTAGCGGGCCGAGCCGCCCTTGACCACGCGCCAGGACGCGCGCCCAGTCATCTGCAGCATCTGGTGGTTGGCCATGAACTGCACCAGGTAGCGCGCCGGAAAGTCCAGCACCTGTGCGGTCGGTGATGACCATAGCGCCGAGGCCATCGGCAGCAGATGCTCCTGCACGAACGCCTCGCCATAGCGCTGGCTGTGCAGGTACTGGCCCAGCGTAGGTCCCTGCTCCTCGCCGAGCAGCAGGGGGGCGTCACGATAGAAACGCCGCAGGTCAGCCAGCATGCCCCAGAAACGCGGGGACACCAGGTTTCTTCGTTGGCAGAACAGCCCATCCAGCGAGGTGGCGTTGTACTCCACGCCGCTGCGCTCGCTGTGCATCGAGAAGCTCATCGTGGTGGGCTGCGAGGCCACGCCAAGTTCATCGAACAGGGCCGACAACAGCGGGTAGTGGTGCGGATTGAAGACGATGAACCCCGTGTCGACCGCCATCCTGCGCCCGTCCACAGTCACCTCGTGGGTGTGGGTGTGGCCGCCCAGGTAGTCGTTGGCCTCGAACAGGGTGACGTCATGCTCGCCGTCCAGCCACCACGCGCTGGCCAGGCCGGCGATGCCGGAACCGATGATCGCGATGCGCATGTCAGTGCCTCGCCTTGGCCAGTACCCAGGCCGGGATCGGCTTGAGGCCCTTCACCAGGCCCAGCGCAGCCATCACCCGCAGGCCATACCAGCTGATGTCGATCTCCCACCAGCGGAAGCCCTGGCGCGCGGTGCCGGGGAAGAAGTGATGGTTGTTGTGCCAGCCCTCACCGAAGGTCAGCAGGGCCAGCCACAGGTTGTTGCGGCTGTCATCGCGGGTCTCGAAGCGGCGCCGGCCGAAGCGGTGCGCCAGCGAATTGATGGTGACCGTGGCATGGAACAGCACGACGGTGGAGATGAAGAAGCCCCACACCAGCAGCTGCGGGCCGCTGGTGTGCAACGCCGGGGCCACGCGCTCGAGCACCGCGCCGAGGCCGTACAGCGCAGCGGCCAGCAACACGGGCACCACGGTGTCGAACCGGTCCAGCCAGCGCAGTTCGGGGTACCGGGCCAGATCGGGGATGCGCTGCAGGTCGGTGGCAAAGGCGCCGCGGGTGAGGAACCACCCCATGTGACTGCGCCAGAATCCACCCTGGAGTGGGGAATGCGGGTCCTGCGGTTGATCGGCGTGGCGGTGGTGATGGCGGTGGTGTGCTGCCCACCAGAGCGGGCCACGCTGCACGCTGGCGGCACCGATGACGGCGAACACGAACTGCACGGTGCGCGATGCCTCGAAGGTGCGGTGCGAGAAGTAGCGGTGATAGAAGGCGGTGATGGCGAACATCCTGATTGCGTACAGGAACACGGCGACCGCAACCGCCGTCCAGGACACGCCAACCCAGATCACCCCGAGGCAGGCCACATGCAACAGCGCGAAGGGCAGGGCGCGCAGCCAGTCGATGCGGTCATCCTGACCGCCGTCCGCCGCGACTTCGCTTCCGGCATCGGTATCGAACCAGCGCTGGAAGGTGCGCAACAGGCGCGAACGTCTGCGGAGGGGAGGCGCTGCGGATGCCATGGACGGAAGCCCGAGGGAGTCGATTGCCTATCTCTACGCGTTGCGGTGCCGGTTGGATGCAGACGATTGCACGCGACTGCGCTTTCACTTGGCCGTAACAACGCAGCTCGATACCAGCGGTCGCTGCAGTTCATCGCGCCAGCGTTGCTCCGGCTGCTCGGTGGCGGCGGCGGCAAAGCGCGCGGTCACCTGCGGATAGTTGCCACGTGCATCGCGCAGGTTGCTGGTGCCACGGAACTCCAGCAGGCGGCGATCTGCATCGGCGTATATAAGCGACAGACGCGGGGCCACCGCGCCGAACCACGTGTCGAGGCGGACGTCGACGGCGTGGGCGGCAAGCCCCTGCCAGCGCACGGGGCCCCGGTACTGCACCTGCACGGGGTAGAAGCGCTGCCGGCCGGGCACCAGGAAAGGCAGGCTGACCGGCCTTCCATCCAGCAGCGTCTGCCAGTGGCCCCGCACGGCGGCATCGAAGCCGACGTCGACCACGGCATCCGCCGGTAGAGGCAGCTGCTTGATTCGTGATGGCGCAGACCTGTCTTCCTTCCAGTCGACCTTCACCCCGTCGCGGCCGACCACCACGCGGGCCGCCTGGCCGCTGCGGGCGTCCTGCAGCACATAGCCCCGCGCCTGCAGCCGCGCGGCGGCGGGCATCTGTTTGCGGGCGAAGGGTTGCCCTGCAGGGCAGAGGTACTCCACCCAGCGCTCGCTACCATCGCCGGCCCCGCGCTGCCAATGCACTTCGCGGTAGGCGGCGGTTCCATCGGGTAGGGTGGCAACGCCCTCCGAACGCAGCAGCGGCGCCGCACCGGCGGCGCAGGGGGCGACCATCAACAACCAGGCAGCACGCATCGGGGCGATCCATGGGAGACTTGCCCGCCTGTACGGGCGGTGGCACCGGCTGGATGCACGCTGGCGCCCATCCCGGGTGCATCCAACCGGCGCTGCTGTGCGTAGAGACAAGGACTCCTCTTCACTCAACGGCTGCCCCCGCCGATGTACCGTCCACCCGCCAGCCCCTCTCTTTCCTTCGACACCGCGCGGATCGTGTCCAGTTCACAGCAGCCCAGCAACGAGCCGACGAACTGGAACGGCGAGATGGACGGTGTCGCCCGGCTGCGCGACCGTGATTGCTTCCTGCGCATCTACGACCACTTCACGCCGCGCCTGTGCATCTATCTGCGCGGCCTTGGCGCACCTGCAGCGGTGGCCGAAGAGCTGGCCCAGGAATGCCTGCTGCGCCTGTGGCTGCGTGCAGCCGAATTCGATCCTGCGCAGGGCGCGCTGAGCACCTGGCTGTACCGCATCGGCCGCAACCTGCACATTGACCGGGTGCGCCGCGAGCGCAGCTGGATGCAGGTGCAGGAAGCGGTGGAGGATGCTGCTGCCGGTGACGTCAGCGAGCGCAGCAGCGCCGAGCAGTTTGCCGACCACGCCCGCCTGCGCCAGCGCATCAACGAGCTGCCGGCCACGCAGGCGCGCCTGGTACGGATGTCCTACTTCGAGGCCAAGAGCCACAGCGAGATCGCACAGGCGCTGGGCATGCCGCTGGGCACGGTCAAATCACACCTGCGACGAGCGTTCCTGCAGTTGCAGTCGAAGGTGGGGGGTGCACCATGAATCCGCACCACCATCTGCATGAGTCGACGCTGATGAGCTATGCCGCCGGCGCCCTGCCGACGCCCCTGAGCATCGTCGCCGGCACGCATCTGGAGCAGTGCCCGCACTGTCGCCAGCGCCTGCGCGAAGCCGAGGCCATCGGTGCCGCACTGCTGGAGCAGACCCAGCCGTCGGCGGCTGAGGCGCGGCGGGCGGGGCTGCGCGAGGCAATGCTTGCGCAGCTCGATGTGGACCAGGCTGGCATGGTGCCGAGCCCGCTGCGGTCCATGCCGCCGGAACGGCCCGAGGCCGACCCGGACCATCTGCCGAAGTCGCTGCATCCTTACTTTGGCGATTCGCTGGGTCGGCTGCACTGGCGCTGGATGGCCCCTGGAGTGCATTGCATCCGCGCAGAACAGATGCCTTCGCTGATCATGCTGAAGATCGCGCCGGGAAAATGCCTGCCGATGCACAGCCATGGCCGCAGCGAACTGACCCAGATCCTGCGCGGCTCGTACAATGATGCACTGGGGTTGTTCGCGCCCGGCGATGTTGCCGATCTGGACGAGGACGTCGAACACCAGCCGGTAACGGCGCCAGGCGTACCGTGCATCTGCGTGTCCGCGCTGGACGCGCCGCTGGTGTTCAGTGGTTGGCTGGCACGGAAGATCCAGCGCTTCGTCAAACTCTAGGCTTCTTCAAGGTCAACGCATGCACCCAACACGCCCGCTGCGGATTCTGCTGACCGGTGCGACCGGACTGGTCGGGCAGGGCGTTGCCCGTGCCTGCCTCGCTTCGCCGCAAGTGGCGCGGACCGCAGCCCTGGTCCGCAGCCAGGCCGGGCTGGACGCGCGGATCGAGCAGATCGTGCTGGCGGATTTCCAGCATGCCCGCGATGTGCGCCCGCTGCTGGACGGATTCGACGCCTGTTTCTATTGCGCCGGCGCGCCACCGTTCGGCACCGCCGAGGATGAGTATCGGAAGGTCACGCTCGATGCCACCCTGGCTGTAGCTGCAGCATGGGCCGAGACGAATCCAGACGGCCGGTTCCTGTATGTCTCCGGTGCTCACGCCAACCCACACAGCCGGATCATGCCGCTGCGCATCAAGGGCGAGACCGAGACTGCATTGGCGCAGCTCCCGGTGCGCACCGTCATGCTGCGTCCTGCGGGGGTGCGCCCTGTGGCGGGAACCGGCACCCGTCATGCGGCATTGAAGCCGCTGTATCGCTTTGGCGGCCCCTTGATGGCGGCGGCGGGCCGCATCCTGCCTTCGCTGGTGACCAGCAACGAGGCCATCGGCCGCGCGATGATCGTGCTGGCGACGATGCCTGAGCCGCCAGCAGTGCTCGAATGCGCGCAGATCAATCGGCTGGGTTCTGCTTCCGCAGACTGAAGGCCGTGGTGCACATCTGCTGCACATCGCGGCAACTACAGTCGAGGCTCCTCCTTCTGTGACGCATCGACGTGAACCTGCAGCCATCGTCCTCTCCGCTTCGCCCATCGCGCCCCGCGCCTGACAACGGCCGCTTTGATCTGCTGGATGTCAACGCGCTGCAGGATCCCGGCAGCGGCCGCATCGTTCATCTCTATTCGCTGGTGGCGCGCTGCCTGTCCTGCGAGCTGGTGTTCAAGGCGCAGGAGGGCGATGGGCTTGTGAGCACCTCTGCCGCACGGGTGCTGCGCTGCCCGACCGGCTGCGGTGAGCAGGCCTTCAGGGGCAGCGCGCTGCGCCAGTGGCGGCCTGCGGCACAGGGCCTTGAGGCATCGCTCGGCTAAAGCACGGCCGGATTGGCCTGCCACACGGCGTAGTTGAGCGCGCTGGCGAACGCCACCCATGCCAGGTAAGGCAGCAGCAGCCACGCCGCTGCCGGGCGCACGCGATGGAAGGCGACCACGGTGGCCACGATCAGCACCAGCAACAGCAGGATGTCAGCAAACGCCAGCGCCCCCTGCTTCCAGCCGAAGAACAGCCAGCTCCACAGCACATTGAGCGCCAGCTGCAGCAGGTAGAGCACCAGCGCAGGCGTGGCCGCGCGCCATCCGCCCTGGCGCCAGACCAGCCACGCGGCCAGCGCCATCAGCGCGTACAGCAGCGTCCACACCGGGCCAAACACGCTGGCAGGCGGCGCCCATGCCGGCAACGCGAGGCCTGCGTAGAACTCCGCTGCAGAAATGGAGGCGCGCGCGCCCAGCGCGGCGGCCAGAAAAGTGACGATGGCCCAGCCCAGAAGACCAACTGCCTGCCTGCGGACGTTCATGGTGTATCTCCTCCAGCACAAGTGCGGACTGCGGTAGTGCGTTGTACGTAAACGCGTCGCGACTGGATGCAGCTTTCGGTTCAGTCGGCCGTGCCGCCGTCGCTGGCCGCTGCAGCACCGGGCAGCAGCGCGGGCCGACCCTCGAACCACTCGCGCGCGCCGGCCAGATGCCATTGCCGGCGCTGGCCATCCAGCTCGATGCCGGCACCCAGCAGGCCCCAGCGCAGGTAGAGGTCGCCGCGCTTGCGCTGCTCCAGCAGATCCAGCCGCGCACGCAGTGAAAGCCGCTCGTTTTCCGCCTGCAGTCCATCCAGTACCAGATGCCCGGCCCGCCAGCGCAGTCGGGTGTGCGCATCCACCTTGCCGGAATCGAGCAGGGACAATGCCCAGCGCGGGTAATCGCTGCGCTCGGCAAACAGCGCCAGCAGCGGGCCGGCGTCGCGCATGGCGAGGTCCGCACGTGCGTCCACCTGGAAGGGTGACTGCGCATCGATGTCGCCGCGGGCGATGGTGACCCGGCCCCACCACGGTTGTGGTCGCTGCTGGTCACCCACCTGCACATTGCGCAGCTCGATCACGCTCCCGCCCAGATCGAACCGGCGCTGGCTGAAATCGCCGCGTCGCAGCCTGCCATCCACGCGCGCGTCGCCCTGCAGGTCGAGCCCCGCCACCTGCAGCCGTGCGCGTTGACTGCGCAGGCGCACGCTGCCGTTGCCGACCCGTCCCTGGGTATCAAGTTCAGCGTCGCCGCTCACCTTGCCAGCGCCCCCCTGCAGCCGGACCTGGCCGTTGCCCAGGTAGCGGTTGTAGGCGGTGAGGTCTGGAATGGTTGCGTCGTCGAAGCGCAGCTGCGCGCGCACTCCCTTGCGCAGTTCGCGCAGACGG
Organism: Stenotrophomonas sp. YIM B13575; assembly: GCF_042787595.1. Lineage (NCBI taxonomy): Bacteria > Pseudomonadati > Pseudomonadota > Gammaproteobacteria > Lysobacterales > Lysobacteraceae > Stenotrophomonas > Stenotrophomonas sp. YIM B13575. The sequence continues at coordinate 96,523 of NZ_JBHZOP010000012.1, forward strand.
CCGTCACCGGTGAGTGTCAGCGCCAGATCGCGACCATCGAACAACGTGGCACCTTTGGCGCCGCCGGCATGGGCGCTGAACGTAGGAAGCTTCACCGCCAGTACGGCGCGCGTCGGCGTTCCGGCCTGCAGTTGTCCATGGGCGCTGGCCGTTCCCTGCAGGTGCACGCCGGCCACCTCGGCCACCGCCCGTGCCGCCGGAATATCGACGCTGCTGCCGGCGGCCAACTCGCCGTTCTGCAGGCGCAGGTCCGCGCGCAGCACGCCGCCGCCCTGCAGCTGGAACCAGGGCTTCTGCACGAACAGCGCGGGAATCCAGTTGAGCGAGGTGAAGGTCCATTCGCCCTTGACGTTACCAGAGGTGCGTCCCAGCACCTCGCTGGGATCGGCAAATGGAATGTGTCGCCCGGCGATGATCAGATCCGCATCGAGTGCAGCGCCGGTGCCATCGCGTTGCGGCAATCGCGCCTGCAGACGGATATCGCGAGCGGCATCCAGCTGTATCGCCAGCGTTCCACGGTCCGGTGCGCCGGCCCCTACCTGCAACGGAACCCGCCAGACGGCATGGCTGCCCGGCTGCAGCGCGCCCTGGTCAAGGGTAAGCGAGGCCTGCAACTGCCCCGGTACGGCAGCGCTGGCAACGGTGGGTCGTTGCGTGTCCGTATCCAGGCGCAACCCCTGGCTGCGCGCCTTTACCTCCAGCACCGCATGCAGCAGGCCCAGTTTTTCCAGGCCAGGCGCCTGGTCGCGGTAGTGTCGTGGATAGGAGAACTGCGACTTCAACTGCATGTCGCCAAGCAGCTGGGTGCCGTCGAGGCTGACATCGGCATGCGCGAAAGACACCTCCGAGTCCAGCAGCTCCGATGGCCCGCCGCGCAATTGCTTGACGAAGCCGACGGTGCCGCTGCCCTGGCCGACGATCAACAGCTTGCCCGTGCGGACGCTGCGGATGCTGTCGCTGTGAATGGCATCGAATCGCAACGTCCAGCCGCGATCACCGCGTGGTGGTGAGGGAATGGCCTCATCCACACGCGCGATCTCGGCGGCTACACCGGTCGCGTGCAGCGACGGCACGCGCACTTCACGCTGGAACAGTGGCAGCAACGCCAGTCGGGCACTGGCCCGGTCTGCGCGCAGCACATACACCGTGTGATTGACGTGGCCGCGCATCTGCACGTTCCAGGCGATGACATGTCCCGGCAGCAGCGTGATCGCGGGCCCGGTGGTCATCACGAACTTGTGCGGCTTGCGATTGGTGACCTGATCGAACAGCGGCGTATTGAGAAAGACATTGCCCGCGAGCAGGTACAGCAGATACAGCCCCAGCAGGACGGTCAGCAGCGTGCGGCCGTGACGGAACCATTGCTGCGGCGGGGCGAGGGAGCGGGGCATGGACCCTCGGCGTGGAATAAGATGACCATCACTATCGTGGATGCCGCTGCGGCGCGATGTGAACGTGCTGCGCACGCTGCGCCCTATAATCAGCGCGTCTCTGTTCAAGGAGGTCACGGCATGAATGCCCAGACCAGCAAGGAAGGCGCAACCCCGGATGCGCCACGCGATGCCGCCGCGGCGTCGTTCGATCCGACTTACACCTCGGCCAACAGCGAGGTCCGCGCTGCCGCCGGCGGTTACTCTGTCACGTTGAACGAGGGCGATGGGGCGTTGAAGGTGGGCGCCGAGCAGAAACGCGCAGCGTCCAGTCTTGCATCGCAGTTCCAGGGCACGTCGCTGAACATGGCCGGCAGCCCGACAGCCGACGGTGGCAGGGACTACCTGCTGACGATGGAGTCGGTGGTCGGTGCAAGCGTGAAAGGTGCAGGCTTCCAGGACACCAGCAGCACCGGCGTACGCGGGCGCTACAGGGTCAGCCTGCCCAGCGACGCGGTGGATGTCGATCCCACCCGCATCAATCCTTTCGATCCGCAGACCATTCCCAACGGTGGCAGCGTCACCCTGGATGGCCAGCAGTTCACTGGCACTGCACTGGAAGGCAGTTTCCGCAACATCGCCATGCAAACCCAGACGACCGAGGCGAGCGGTGCCAGCTACCGCGTGGATCGCCTGGATGATGGCCGGGTGCGCGTCACCACCGGGCCGAACGAGGCGGTCGAAGCCTTCAACGGCATGGGATTCACTGCAGGCAGCTTCAGCGCGATCGCCGGTCGCCAGGACGCGCTCGGCCACTCGGCTGTCCGCACTGCGACCTTCGACATCAATCAACCCGAAGGCCGCCAGGCCTATGAACAGTTCATCGACAACGGCACGCTGAACAGCCAGACCGCGGGCGTGCAGGATCTGGCCACGGTCGAGCGGCTGGGCATGAGTTCGCAGACGCGGCTGAAGGTCGGCTACGGCGACACGTTTGGTGTCGACCTGGCCGGTGCACGCAACAGCGGTGACGTGGTGCAGGTCAGCCGCGAAGACGGCAGCCGCACCGAGCTGCGCAGCGTGCAGTACAGCGGCAACCTGCCGGCAACCCGGGTCAGCGCTTACGGCGCCGATGGCCAGGAGGACACGGCGCAGCGCCGCTACGAATTCACCTTTGACCTGCGCGGGCATGCGCAGGGCGAACAGATTGCCGGGATGGTCAACGCGGCGCTGTCCGGCGACCCCGCCGGCGATCGCGGGCCGATGAAGGCCGGCGAGCTGAACACCCTGAGCTTCAGCGAGGCCCAGATGCGCACGCTGATGGAGCGCACCCAGTCGATGGTCAAGGACAACCCGATGCTGGGGCCATCGTGGCAGGTGCTTGCCGAGGACGGCAGCGGCAAGGCGCAGCAGGACGTGGATGCCTTCGCCCAGGGGCTGGCACGCAACCAGGGGCAATCCACCTACGGCATGGCCGAGCGCATGTTCCACATTGCCGCGGCGGGCGGCAAGGATCTGCAGAAGATCGACGCGGCGGTGCAGGGCGAGCACCTGCAGTCGCTGGCGCCGCCGTCACCGCTGCTGCCGCGGCAGGATCCACGGCACGCCGCCAGCCCGGACCATGGCCTGTGGCTGCAGAGCCAGGGCGCGGTCAGCAGCCTCGACCAGGCGATGGGGCGCCAGCCCGATGCGATGAGTGAACGGCTGGGGATGGCGCTGCTGGTCGCGGCCAAGGACAAGGGCATGCAGCGGATCGACGAGGCCGTGCTCAGTGACGATGGCCGCTATGCATTCGCAGTGCAGGGTCAACCGCACGCCGCGGATCGCCAGATCGCCCGCACCGAGACCGCGCAAGCAGTGGCCATGCCGGTCGAGGACCAGGTACGCAGGCTGCAGGACGCACCCGGGCGGACCGACGCCACCCAGCAGGATGCGCAGCAACAGGAGCAGGCGGTACAGGAGCAGACCGCGCGGGCCATGGCGCGCTGACGCGCGCACGGTGCCAGCCGCCTGCCGGGCACGGTCACCGCGCGAAGGCGCCCACCGGCGGGCACTGGCGCTCGGCCGAGTCGACGACCATGCCCAGGTAGGGTTCGCCGATGCCCTGTGCGGCCAGCGACCGGCGCTGCCATGCTTTCGTGGCGGGCACGTCGCTGCTGAGGCAGGCATGGCGGGCTGCCGCCTCCAAGTTCCATGCAGTGGGGTACTCGGCCAGGATGTCTTCCCAGCCCTGCCGCATCAGCGGCCAGTCGACTGCCGAGTTCTGGAACAGCTGCTGCCCCGACACGCCTTCGCTGACCGATGCGTACAGGCGTGCATACAGGCTGGCGCGGCGGCGCGTGGATGTTCGTGCGATGGCATGCCGGGCGAAGGCTTCCATCTGCTGGGTATCGCCCTGCCAGTGCGGGGTGAAGCGCTGCATCGCGATCAGATACAGCGGGTCATAGTCGGGAAACAGCCTGCTGCCTTCGTCGACCAACGCCATGAACGCTGCTTCGTCCACCCCTTGCCGCAACGCGATCAGGAGGGACATTTCATACCAGTAGGGGTCGCGCTTGGCGATCGCCTTGTGCTCCTGCATATAGGCTGCTGCCACTGCGTTGTACTCGTTGAACTGCTGCCAGTCCTGCGCCGTCACCTCGTTCGCATAGCCATCGCCACGGAAGCTCCAGGCCAGGTTGAGCGGCACCCGCGCGGCCACCAGGTGCGCCGACGGAGAACGCGGTGATTGCCGGATCCAGCGTGCGGCCCACGCGGTCCAGTCATTCCACTGCTGCACGTCCTGATGCGCGGTGCCGATGCGCCGTGACATGCAGATGTAGAAACGGCCGAGGTTGGAATAGCCGCTGGCGTTGCGCTGGCCCTTGCGGAAGCGCTCGGCCATGGCATCCAGCGCTTTGAAGTCGTCGGCGTCCATCAGCGGCGCTACCTGTTCGCACAGGGCCAGTGAATCGGGATCTTCCGCAGCCCAGGCGGGCGAAACGGAAAGACAGGCCACGCTCAACAGCGTGCCGACGAAGTGCATCCTGCGCATCGGGGTCATCCTTGAAGTTGGGGGGGCCGGGAGCGGCTTCAAGGCCGGCTGCGGCAAGCGCAGTATCCCACTGCCCGCTATCCATCGGAAGCGCCGCCGGCATCTGCGCTACGCTGGGCGCATGCCCCAGAGCCCCGAACTGCTGCGCCGCCTGTTGCGCGCCAAGGACCACATGGACCGGGCCAGCCACGAAGACTGGCCGGTGGCACGGTTGGCGCAGGTCAGTGCGGTCTCTACAGCCCATTTCGCGCGTTCCTTCAAGGACGCCTTCGGGATGCCGCCGCACCGCTACCTGCTCAGTCGGCGCATCGAGCGCGCCGTCGCTCTGCTGCGCGATACCGACCTGCCGATCACCGAGATCGCACTGCAGACCGGCTGGACCAGCCTGGGCACCTTCGGCCGGATCTTCCGCGATATCACCGGCGACAGCCCCGGCGCCGTCCGCGACAGTGAGCGCGCCCGTGCTCCGGTGCAGGGCCCGGTACCGGAGTGTCATGCGCGTGCTGCGCAGCGCCCGGACCTGAAGATCGCAGTTTTGGAGAAGCGCCGCCGCAGCGGCCTTGTTAGCGTAGATCCCACCTGAGGGAGGATCCTATGACTGGCATGGTGAATGTGGTCGGCCTGTATGTGCATGACCAGGACGCAGCGCTCGATTTCTACGTCAACACGCTCGGCTTCAAGGTGCACACCGACGTGGGCAACGGCGACTATCGCTGGCTTACGGTGCATTCGGGCGACGAGGGTGGCTTCCAGCTCGGGCTGTTCAAGCCGGGACCGCCGGTGCACGACGCGGCCACCGCGCTGACCCTGCAGCAGATGGTGGCCAAGGGCGCGATGCCACCGCTGGTGCTGGCGGTGGACGATTGCCGCGCCAGCTACGAACAACTGCTGGCCCGTGGCGTGGAATTCACCCAGGAGCCGGTGGAGCGTTACGGTGCGGTGGATGCCGGGTTCCGTGATCCGTCCGGCAATGGCTGGAAGATGATCGAGCGTCCCGTGAAGCCTGCCGAGAGGACGCCGCAATGAGCGCCGGTGGCTGGGCGCGTCCGGTGCACCGCTGGACCTCGATCGTCTTCACCCTGGCGGTGATCGCCAACTTCGTGGCGCGCGGGATGGGGCAGGGCGAGCCCCCGGCGTGGATCACGTATTCGCCGCTGCCGCCGTTGTTCCTGCAGTTGTTCACCGGGCTGTATCTGTTTGCGCTGCATTACCGGCGCGCAGCGCCAGGCGCGCGCGCCGGGGCTGGGCCTTGAGATGGGCCAGCAGAGATCATCCAGGCTGAGCTACCAGGCGCGATAGGCCCGGCGGAGCGCATTCCGTCGAGCCATCGGGGGCTCAGCTCAGATCGCATCCGCTCGGCAGCGGCCAGCTGGCGCTGGGCAGCATGTTCTTCAGCGACGCCGGCGCGTTGATCGCCACGTAGCTGGCGCCCAGCAGCTCTTCCAGGTCGGCGATGGTGACCAGATAGCTGTCCAGGCTGCCCAGTCCCGCTTCATTGGGAATGATCCAGCTGATGGCCTTGGCGGTGCCGGTGTTCGGATCCTTGGTGATGATCGTTTTCCAGAAGAATTCCGGGGTCGGAATGCCATGGCTGGACAGGAAATAGTCATTGGACGCATCGCCATAGACGACGCCGCCATAGACGTCGACCGGGGCGATGTCCCGATAGCATTCGGCCACGTTCTCGGCCTTGACCCAGATGCCCTGGTTGAAGCTGGAGACCTGCGGCACGATGTTGGTCATGTAGTTGGCGCGACGGATGTAAGTGGCGTCGTAGTCCATGTGATTGGACGTCACCAGATGGCCGCGGTCATAGCCGGACTGCACGCTGGCATAGGAGGCCGTGCTGGTCTGGCCGAGGCAACCGGCCGGCAGCTCCGGATCCTTGTAGAAGCTGGACGGGCGGGCGGCCGAGCCAGTGTCCGCCACCAAGGTGTATTCGTAGCGGGTCGCGCTGTGGATGCTGCAGTCATAGGTCAATACAAACCCGCCCCTGTTGAGGGTCACGACCTGGGCATGTGCGGCCCCGGCAAAGGTGCTGAAGACAAGGGCAAGGAAGAACGTGGCAAGGCGCATTGCGGATCTCCATGGGTATGGGCAAGGCGCAGTCGTCCACCACGGCAGGCCAGGCCTTTCCGTGTGAAGGACGATGCGGTGGCAGGGATGGGGGACGCGATCCGGCCGTGGCCGGTATTGCCTGGGATCTCGACCGCTGCAGGGCGTTACGAACGCTGTCGCGGTGTCGTTAGCGTCATTTGTTGACGCCAGCAGGTCAACGAGCAAAGTGCAAAGGTGTGACTGCGCGCAAGCACTGGGCTCCTGTCAGACCAGAGCGCCCATGCATGAAAAGAAGACCTGCTAATGGCGTGGCCGCTACCAGGGCAATGCGCGGTTGCAGGTGCCCGTCGGGGAATGCCGCGACGCATCACGGGCAACGCTGCCAGCCGACCTGCACGCGGTATCCATGGCTTCTTGACGGCGCCTTGGCGCTGGGCGTGGATACTGCCGCCGTCGTTTGCCGAGGAGGATCGAAAATGGGTAGCGCCGAGACCGTCAAGACACCGCGCATCCTGCGTGTGGAGGTGATGCCGCTGGACTGCGGGGAAACCGCAGTGGTGGTGGAGCTGGCATCGGCTCCGGGCAGAGCCTGGGAGAAGGCGCTGAAACGCGTTCTCTCCGAGACCGAGGGGCTCGAATCGGCGCAGTCGCGCTGCGATGGCCGCTTCGTCTACATCATCGGTATCGAGCCCGGTGGTCGCGGCACACTTCATCGCGTGAACCAGGTGATGGCCGCCACCCACGAACGCGTTGCGCCACGCAATGGACACTCCCTGCCAGCGCGGCAGCCGCAGAAGGGTGGAATGGTCAGCGCCAGCCTCTGAGCAGCAAGGGTCGATGCCGGGCAGCGCCCCCTCGGCAGGCCGGCCACGCCCGGCGGCGTGCTTCACGCCGCAGCCGACGTGTATTCACCGCACTGCTACGGTCCCACCATCACCGTAGCGCAATGGCACTTGAATCTGATGACCCACACTCGGCGCACCGCGTCGCCGTCGGCTGCGCAGGATGGTCGCTGCCCACCGATGTCGCGCACAGGTTCGGCACGGGCGACAGCGCGCTGCAGCGCTACGCATCGCGCTTTCCGATCGTGGAGATCAACTCGTCGTTCTACCGTCCACACCAGCCTGCCACCTACGCACGCTGGGCGGCGAGCGTGCCGGACGATTTCCGCTTCTCGGTGAAAATGCCGCAGGCGATCTCGCATGTCGCACGCCTGCGCGGCGCGGCGCCCTTGCTGGACCCCTTCCTGCACGCGGTGGCGCATCTCGGTGATCGGCTGGGCGCGCTGTTGCTGCAGCTGCCCCCCAGTCTGGCCTGCGACGGCCGCACCGCGTCGGCGTTCTTCCGGGCATTGCGTCGGCGTACCGCGACGCCCATGGCGTGCGAGCCCCGCCACCCCAGCTGGTTCGACGCAAAGGCCGATGCGCTGCTGGAAGACCATGACATTGCACGGGTCGCGGCCGATCCCGCGCGGGTTGCAGGGGCTGGCCAGCCGGGCGGAGCCAGGCACTGGAGCTACTGGCGGTGGCACGGGCAGCCGCGGATCTACTACAGCGCGTACCAGCAGCCGGAGCTGTGCAGGCTGGCCGGCGCAGCAACGCAGGCCGCCGGGCCGGGCGGGGCCTGGGTCATCCTCGACAACACGGCACACGGCCATGCCGTTCCCGATGCACTGCAACTGCAGGCCTTGCTGGAGCACGCCAATGCCTGAAGGTCCTTCCATCGTGCTGCTGCGCGAGGCCGCCGCCAAATTCAAAGGGAAGACGGTCCGCGAGGTCAGCGGCAACAGCACGCTCGACCTGGCCTGCCTGCAGGGCCGCCGGGTGCGGGCCGTGCGCAGCTGGGGCAAGCATTTCCTGCTGGAATTCAGTCACGTCACGCTGCGCATCCACCTGATGATGTTCGGCAGCTGGCGCATCGACGAGCGCAAGGAGACGCCAGCGCGGGTATCGCTGCGCTTTGACAACGGCGAACTGAACTTCTACACCTGCTCGGTAAAACTGATCGCGCAGCCGCTGGACGAGGTATACGACTGGCGCAGCGACGTGATGAGCGACCTGTGGGATCCCAGGCTCGCACGTCGTCGCCTGAAGTCGATGCCCGATGTCCTGGTCTGCGACGCCCTGCTGGACCAGACGCTGTTCTCCGGCGTGGGCAACATCATCAAGAACGAGGTGCTGTTCCGCATCCGGGTCCATCCGGCCAACCATGTAGGCGATGTTCCGCCGCGCAAGCTTGCCGAACTGGTCAGGCAGGCCCGCGAATACAGTTTCGACTTCCTGCAATGGAAGCGCGGGTTCGAGCTGAAAAAGCACTGGCAGGTCCACACCCGGCGGACATGTCCCCGTTGTGGTGGTCCGGTCAGCAAGGTCCATATGGGTACCACGCATCGGCGCACCTTCTTCTGCCCGGTGTGCCAGATTGACTATCGAGTACTACCGCTACCGCCAGCCGCGAAGAAGCGCACGCGGGCGAGGCCTGCAGCACAGCGCGGTGCCGGCAAGGCCGGGCGCTGAAACGCGGAGAGTGGAATGGGGCGGGTAAGAGCGCGTCGGCCTCCGGGGAGCGGCGCGCCGGACGGATGTGCAGTGCACCTGCGCTTACCCGGCCTTCGCGGCGTTGGCGTTGCCGCCGCCACTGGCCAGCAGGGTCAGCTTCTGGTCGGTGGCCTTCTCTTCCTCCAGGGTTTCCAGAAGCAGGGGCACGGCGTCCTTGTAGCCCAGCTGCCTGGCCAGCGCGGCAATGGTGCCGTAGGAGGCGATTTCGTAGTGCTCCACCTTCTGTGCGCCGCCGATCAGCGCCGCATCGCGCACGGGGCCCTTGTCGATGCTGTCGATGGCCTCCTTGCCTTCTTCCACCAGCCCCTCCATTGCCGCACACTTGATGCGCTTCAGGCGGATCCCCAACAGCTCGACCACCTGGTCGATACGTTCGATTTGCCCCTGGGTCTCTTCCAGATGGGTCTCGAACGCAGCGGAGAGGTCAGGATTGTCAGCGGCGCGCGCCAGGCGGGGCAGTGCCTTGGTCAGCTGCTTCTCGGCACTGTATATGTCGGAAAGTTCGTGGATGAACAGATCTTCAGCGGTCTTGATGGCCATGGTGTACTCCGGAACGAAGGGAGACTTCACCGTAGCCGGGAGGCCGTTGGGATACGGGGTAGATGCAGTGAACGGCAGATGCCCAACGAGCGTGTGGTGCATGCATCCTGCTCACATCGCCGTGCCCCATCACGGGCAGCGTTGCATCAGTGCTCACCTGCGGCGACGGCGGGCCGCTCGGTCGCTGCGGCATGCGCGCCATCGGCAAAACGCGCGTTGCTGACCGCCTGGTGGGTCCCGCATCTCCCACAGGTGAGAAGCGTGCCACCCGCCACCCGCTTCAGGTCCGCGTCGGCACGGGACACGTGGTGGCATTGATTGCAGCGGAAGGTGATCGAGGTGATCCGGTCGAGGCCGCCGCGCGCGTCGGCCGCGTAATCCACTGAGAAGACGTAGAAGAGTCCGGTGTCAGGCATGTAGTAATCCTCTTGGGTCATCTTGAACATGCCACCGCACAGGCGTTGTTGGCGTGAACCCTGTCGGGATCCAATTTCACAACGCGCTGCATCAATCTGTCCAGGTCAGTCGCGGCGGAGGCGCCGGAATCACTGTTGTGGCAAAGGGTCGTTGGCCCATCGCAGGGACGTCCAGCGCGCCTGTCCGAGCCACGCCGGTGACCCTTCTGGATTCAGCGCTTTGCAGGAGACTCCGGCGGAACCTCCTTGCCGCTGCTGGCGCCGGTTCCTGACGACTGGTCTTCGGAGGCTGCGGTCCCGCTGCCGCCGCCGGGCACGTTGCGCGTCGGCGCGCTGGCCGCTGGCGGGTTTTGCCGAACCGCATCGGCATGTTGTGCCTTATCGGTCGGTTCGCGTTGGTTGCAGGCCGACAATGCCATCGTCGCCACGGCACACAGCAGCAGTACCCGCATGGCCACTCTCCAGAGTAGGAAACCCCTTGTTTCTAGCGTTGACGGTGTTGTGCGGGCGTGACGGGGGCCCCTGCTTGCCGGCGGAAATCTGCTTGCGTTGATGCCGCAAAGCAGGGCACTTCGCCGTTCTGCGGCTGTTTCCACTCACCCCGCGACGACGAGCAGGTGCGTTACAGTTTCACCCGTAGGTGCCCCCCGCGTCGCGGTCAGGGGCAGCCGAAGACGTGACGCATCAGGAGTCCACATCATGAGTGTTCCCGAGGGATTGGAAGGGAGTGGGCAAGGCCTGACGCGCAGAACCTTCCTGCTGGCGGTCGGTTCGGCTTCGCTGTTGGCTGCCTGCAGTGGCAAGGCACCAGCGCCCGCTGCCAGTGCCGCCCCTGCGAAGCAGGCGGACGGGCGCTTTCTGCAGCTCTCGCAGGTGCTGACGGGCAAGACCGATCTCGATCCGGCGACCGCCGGGTGCATCGAAGCCGCTTTCGCCAAGCTGCATCCCGACATGCACGCCCAGTTCCCCGCTCTGGCGGCAAAGGCGCAACAGGTGCAAGGCCCTGAAGCACTGCTGGCGGCGGCGGGCGATGCCCGGCCCGCAGCGCTGGCCATCATCACCGCCTGGTACACCGGCAGCGTCGGCAAGGGCCCGCAGGCCATCACCGTTTCCTATCGTGATGCGCTGATGCAGCGGCCCGTGGACGACGGCCTGTTCCCGCCGACCTACGCACAAGGCGGCCCGGCATGGTGGACGGCTGAACCGCCGGCGGCGGTACGTGCGCACGGCTGAGCCTGCGCCTTCATCTCTTTCCCGTAATTGATCTGGATTCCCCTCATGAAAGCTCCGGTTTTCCGTGATGGCGACGCCGATGCCGATGTTGTGATCGTCGGCTCGGGCGTCGTCGGCGCATTGATCGCCCATCAGTTGGTTCGTGCCGGAAAATCGGTTCTGGTCCTCGAAGCGGGCCCGCGCCTGCATCGCTCCGACGTCGTCGAAAACTGGCGCAACGTCAGCTTCGAGCGACGCATCGGCAGCGACTTCCAGGGGCCGTATCCGCAGTCGCCGCTGGCCACCGCGCCGCTGTATTTCCCGGCCAACGACTACGTGGGTTTGACCGGCCCCGATGCCAGCAGCTTCCACCAGGGCTTCATCAAGGCCGTGGGTGGCACCACCTGGCACTGGGCCGCCTCCTGCTGGCGCCACCTGCCGGTGGATTTCAAGATGCAGTCCACCTATGGGGTAGGGCGCGACTGGCCGATCAGCTACGACGACATCGAGCCTTACTACTGCCGCGCGGAAGAGGCGATGGGTGTGTCCGGGCCGAACGACCCGGGCAAGCAGAGCCCCTCCGAACGGTCCAAGCCCTACCTCGCCGACATGATCCCCTGGGGCAACGGCGACAAGGTATTTGCCGAGGTGGTCAATCCGCACGGCTACAACCTGGTGCCCATTCCGCAGGGTCGCATGGTCACGCCGTGGAATGATCGGCCGGCCTGCTGCGGCAACAACAACTGCCAGCCGATCTGCCCGATCGGCGCGATGTACAACGGCATCCATACCATCGAAGCGGCCGAGAAACTGGGTGCGCAGGTGCTTGCCGAAGCAGTGGCCTACAGGATCGACACCGACGCGCAGAACCGGGTCACGGCTGTCCACTGGTATGACAACAACAAGGTCAGCCACAAGGCCACCGGCCGCAGTTTCGTGATCGCCTGCAACGCACTGGAGACGCCGCGCCTGCTGCTGCTTGCTGCCAACGAGCAGAACCCGAACGGTATCGCCAACAGTTCCGACCAGGTCGGGCGCAACATGCTCGACCATTCCGGTTTCCACTGCTCGTTCATCGCCGATCGCCCGATCTGGCTGGGACGCGGACCGGCGCAGTCCAGCTGCATGGTTGGTCCGCGCGACGGCGCCTTCCGTTCGCAGTACTCGGCCACCAAGATCATCCTCAACAACATCAGCCGGGTGGCGATCGCCACCGACCAGGCCCTGAAAAAAGGCCTGGTTGGCGACGCGCTTGATGCGGAAATCCGTCGCCGTGCGGTCTTCGGCGTCGATCTTTCGATCAGCCTGGAGCCCTTGCCGGACCCGAGCAATCGGCTGACGCTGTCGAAGACGCGGGTCGATGGCCATGGCCTGGCCTGCCCGGATATCCACTACTCGCTGGGCGACTATGCCCGCAAGGGCTATGACGAGTCCTGCAAACAGTTGCGTCACATCGGCTCGCTGTTCAACGCCGAGGAATTCGTCATCACCACGGCGCTCAACGCCAACAACCACATCATGGGCTCGACCATCATGGGCGCGGACCCGCGCGATTCGGTGGTCGATGGCGATTGCCGCGCGCACGATCATCCGAACCTGTGGCTGCCTGGCGGCGGACCGATGGTGTCGGCCAGCGTGGTCAACAGCACCCTGACCATGGCCGCGCTGGCATTGCGGGCGGCAGACGCCATCGAGCGTGCGGCATGAAGGCCGTCAATGCGGCTCTGCTGATGCTGCTGGCTGCAGCCAGTCACTCCGCGCGCGCAGACGAAGTCGCCGAACGTGGGCGCTACCTCTCGGTCGCCGCCGATTGCGTGGCGTGCCACACCAGCCCCAAGCAGGGAAAGCCCTATGCCGGCGGCTACGCGATTGCGTCCCCGCTGGGTGAGATCTGGGCCAGCAACATCACCCCCTCCAAGAGCCATGGCATCGGCCTCTACAGTGAAGATGACTTCGCCAAAGCAGTCCGCGAAGGCGTGCGCAAGGATGGCGCCCATCTGTATCCGGCGATGCCCTATACCTCGTATGCCAAGCTGACCGACGAGGACATCCACGCGCTGTATACCTACTTCATGAAGGAGGTGGCGCCGGTCGACGAGGAAGCGCACGCGACCGAACTGCCGTTCCCCTTCAGCATCCGCCAGTCCATGGCGGTGTGGAACCTGCTGTTCCTGGACAAGGAAACGTTCAAGCCCGATGCGGGCAAGAGTGCGCAATGGAATCGCGGCGCCTATCTGGTGGAAGGCTTGGCGCATTGCTCGAGCTGCCATAGTCCGCGCGGGCTGATGATGCAGGAAGTGGGCGGCAAGGCCTTCGCCGGCGGCTCGCTGGGTGACTGGTACGCACCCAATATCACCTCCCATCCCATCAGCGGTGTCGGCGGTTGGAGCGACACCGAGTTGGCGCAGTACCTGAAGACCGGCCGCGTTGCCGGCAAGGCGCAGGCCGGTGGCGGCATGGCCGAAGCGGTCAGCAACAGCCTGTCCAAGCTGCAGGACGAGGATATCGCCGCGATCGTTGCCTACCTGCGCACCGTGCCGGCCGTGGCCGAACCTGAGGCCACGCGGGCCGCCTTCGCCTGGGGCGACGCCGCCGCCACGCCGGGCGAGCAGCCGGTACGCGGTACGGGTGCCGCATTGGCATCGGGCGGAGTGCTGTATTCGGGCCTGTGTGCAAGCTGCCATGGATCGCGGGGCGAGGGCAGCCGGGACGGCTACTATCCCTCCCTGGTGCACAACACCACCGTGGGCATGACCCGTCCGCAGAACCTCATCGCCACCATCATTGGTGGTGTTGACCGCGACGTGCAGGGCGAACACGCGTTGATGCCGCACTTCTCGAAAGGCTCGTTCGTGCAGGACCTGAGTGACGCCGATATCGCAGCGGTGGCGACCTACGTGCGGACGCAGTTCGGGCCGGGCGACCAGGTCACCGAGGCACAGGTCGCACTGACCCGCGCCGGCGGCGAGAAGCCACTGCTGGCGAAGATCGCACGCTTGTGGCTGCCGATGCTGATCGTTGCGGTGCTGGCGCTGGTCGGCGTCGTGCTGCTGGTGTGTCGTGCCTTGAAGAAGCGCAGGAACAGGAGGGCTGCGGCATGAAGCTGCTCTCCTTGAGCGGCATCGGCCTGCTCCTGCTCGCGGCCAATGGCCCGGTGTCGGCCGCCGAAGCGACTGCCACCGCCAAACCCAAACCAGTGGACAGCATCGTACAGACGCCGCTGAGTGCCGATTGGGCCGCACGCCTGTGGCTGCAGGACCACGGCGTGACCCCCAGCGCACGCATCGTGGTCGGCACTGGCGTCAACAGCGATGGTTACAAGGGCAGTGGCTGGTCCACCGCCGAACACATTGACCTGGGCGCGACGATCGATACCGGCAAAGCACTCGGCTTCGACGGCACGCTGCGCGTGGTGTTTTCCGATCGCTTCGGCAACGCCATCAACGAGCGGTCCACCGGTTCCTATATCCAGAACCAGGCCTTCTATGGCCAGGGCCAGAACCTGCGCTTCAACGAGCTCTCCTACGAGCGGTTGCTGCTGAACAAGCGGCTGAGCCTGAAAGGGGGTTTCTACTCGATGGGCAACGACTTCGGTGGCTTGCCCTACACCTGCAACTTCAACAACAACGGCCAATGCGGGCATCCGCTGGGCCCGATCTACAGCTCCGGGTGGCTGGACAACCCGACGGGCCAGTGGGGCCTGCGGGTGAAGTGGAACGATCCCTCGGGCTGGTATGCACAGACCGGCATCTACGACGTCAACCCGACGCGCAAGCAGGCCAACAGTGGCTTCCGTGTTTCGACGAAGGGAAAGACCGGCCTGTTCCTGCCCGTGGAAGTGGGCTACAGCCATGGCACGTCCGGCGAGGACTATGGCGGCACCTACAAGGTCGGCTACTACCTGGACACCTCCAACGCCGATGACATCGGTGATCCGGCCGCACCTCGCGCCTCGCATCGCAGCGGTTCGTACGTGCAGGCCGCGCAGCGCGTGTGGAAGCCCGAGGGCGATACGGTGCGCGGCATCTCGGTGTTCGGCGTGGCCACCCTTGCCGACGCAAAAACAGGGCTGATGCGCTACTCGTGGGAAGCGGGCGTGAGCTGGCGCGGCGTGATCGCGTCGCGCGAGGATGATGTGCTCAGCCTGGCCTGGAACCGGCTGGATATCTCCGACCGGCTCGCACGGCATCAGCAGCTGACCGGAAAGGATGTGCAGAGCAACGAGCAGTTCGTCGAGCTGAACTACGGCGTGCAGGTCGCCCCGTGGCTGGTGCTGCGGCCAGCGGTGCAGTACGTGGCACGTCCCGGCGCCTATGCCAGCCGACCCGACAGCTGGGTGTTCACCCTGCAGGCGCAGGCAACGCTGTAGGCGCATTCAGGCCCGCGGCGTGAGGTGGCAGGCCCGCCGCCCCATGCTGCGGCGCAAGGTGTCAGCCACCATTCGCACTGGTACGGTCCAACCCGTTGCACCACCAACGACGGGGAGAGACGACGATGCGCAAGGTATTGCTGCTGTTGATCCTGCTGACCGGGCTGGCGCCCACCGCCTGGGCCGCCACGGTCAAGACCACCCACCGCACCCTTCCCAGTTGGGATGGCACGCCCCTCGGGGTCTTTGTCATCGAGCCGCAGGACGCAGGTGGCGGCAAGTACCCGCTGCTGGTGATGCCCAGCAGCTGGGCTGTGCCGAGCGTGGAGTACGTAGGGGTGGCGCAGTCGCTGGCCAAGCGCGGCTACGTGGTCATCAGCTACAGCTCGCGCGGCTTCTGGGAGTCCGGCGGGGCCATCGATATTGCCGGGCCGGCCACGGTCGAGGATGTCAGCGCATTGATCGACTGGGCGCTGGACAACACCCAGGCCGACCCGGCACGGATCGGCGTCTCGGGCATCTCCTACGGCGCCGGCACCAGCCTGCTGGCGGCCGCACGCGATCCGCGCATCAAGGCGGTGGCCGCCCTCAGCGGATGGGCCGACCTGCAGGCGTCGCTGTACGCCAACGACACCCCCAGCGCACAGGGAATCGCGCTGCTGGTGGCCGCCGGCCTGGTCACCGGCCGACCCGGTTCCGAGTTGGCCACGATCAATCGCAACGTCGTGGTCGGCAACTATCAGGGCGCCGTGGAATCACTGCTGCCGGTGGCCGCGATCCGCAGCCCTGTTGCCAGCATCAACGAGATCAACGCCAACCAGCCGGCGGTGTTCCTCGCCAACGCTTTCAACGACAGCCTGTTCCCGCCGGGTCAGCTGGTGGATTTCTTCAACCAGCTGAAGGGCCCCAAGCAGCTGCAGCTGCGTCACGGCGACCACGCCCTCAACGAGGCCTTGGGCGCACTGGGCATTCCCAACGAGGTCTACGACTCGGTGGGCGACTGGTTCGACCATTACCTCAAGGGCGTGGCCAACGGCATCGACCGCGAGCCGGCGGTGCAGCTGAAGTCACAGAAGGGAAGCTGGAGCAGCTACCCGAACTGGCAGGCCACCAACAGCGGTGCAGTCAGCTACGCGTTGACCGCACCCGGTGGCCTGCTTCTGCCCACCGGGGGCCTGGTTGAAAATGGGCGCAGCAATGGCTGGAACTACCGCATCGGTAGTGGCCTGGCGACCGCCGCCAATTCCGGCGTGGCGATGGTGTCCGGCTCGCTGCAGATGATCAACCTTCCGCCGGGAGCGTACGTACCTTTCATCGGGCGCAACGCCGCCGGTGTCTGGCAGGGGCCGATCTACTGGAACGCACGCCGCTTGGATGGCGCGCCGGAAGTGCGGGTGACCGTGACCCCCAGCCGTGCCAACACCACGCTGTATGCCTACCTGTACGCGGAAGATGTGCTGGGCAATGGCCAGCTGATCAGCCACAAACCGTACACCCTGCGCGGCGTTGCACCAGGCCAGGCGACCACCCTCGATCTGCGGCTGGAAGCGAGCAGCTGGAACATTCCGGCGGGCAGCCGACTGACGCTGGTGGTCGATACGGTGGACCTGCGCTATGCAGGCATCAGCCAGGTGGGCGGCGCGGTGACCTTCAGTTCGCCGACGTCCGCGCCATCGGTGCTGAAGGTGCCGTTGCATTGAATCCATGCCGCGCCCGCCACCGCGGGCGCGGTGCGTGGCGCGGAATCAGTGCGGACGTGAGGCCAGCAGCTCGCCCTGCATCCTCCCGCAACGCTTGCGTGTTCTGCTTGCAGAAGAGCTTCCGCGTCAGCGGCGCTCATCAACCGGCGTCATGTCATGCAGCCCACGCAGCTTCTTCTTGTTGATCTTGCCCACGCTGGTGCGTTCCAGCGAATCCACGAAGCTGACGCGGTCGGGGATCGCATAGCGGGAGATGTCGCCTGAGCGGCTGCGTGCTGCGACCAGTTCGATGATGTCTGCTTCGGTCACATCGCTGCCGGGCTGCCGGACCACCAACGGCAGCGGTCGCTCGCCCCATTTCGTATCGCTGATGCCGATCACGGCGACCTCGTTGACCGCGGGATGCAGGGCGATGATGTCCTCCAGGGCGAGCGAGGAGATCCATTCGCCGCCGGTCTTGATCACATCCTTGATACGGTCGGCCACGCGCAGGTAGCCGCCGCCATCGATGTTGCCGATGTCCCCGGTATGCAGGTAACCGCCCGCCCACAACGCCGTTGAAGCGTCCGGGTTGTGCAGATAACCCTGGGTGAGCCAGGGCGTGCGTACCACCACTTCGCCGGTAGCGACGCCATCGTGGGCAACGTCGTTCATGCCTTCGTCCACGATGCGCAGATCCACCAATGGCACCGGGATGCCGGCCTTGGTACGCAGCGACAGCTCCTCATCCGGGTCGTCCAGGGCGTGCGCATCGATCTGCGCGACGGTGAGCAGGGGGCAGGTCTCGGACATGCCGTAGCCGCCGAAGATGTCGATGCCACGGGCCAGTGCCTGCTGCGCCAGTGCCCGCGGCAGTGCCGCACCGCCGATGATCACCTTCCAGCTGCGCAGATCAGTATCGGCAGCCGTGGCATCGCCCAGCAGCATATGCAGGATGGTCGGCACGCAGTGCGAGAACGTCACCTTCTCGCGGGCGATCAGCGCCAGCAGCTTGCCCGGCAGATAGCGTCCGGGGTAGACCTGCTTGATGCCCAGCAGCGTGGCCACGTAAGGCATGCCCCAGGCGTGGACATGGAACATCGGGGTGATCGGCATATAGACATCGTCGCGGTGCAGCCGCCCCTGCCTGGATGCACTGCCGAGCGCGGCCATCGCCGCAAGCGAGTGCAGCACCAGTTGCCGATGGCTGAAGTACACGCCTTTGGGCAGGCCCGTGGTGCCGGTCGTATAGAACGTCGTGGCGCGGGTGTTCTCGTCGAAGTCCGGGAAGCAGGTGATGGGCGTGGCCTCGCGCAGTCCGGCTTCATACTCGGTCACGAAACCCGTTGGCAGCGGGCCAACCTCATCGGCCAGCAGAATGCGCGTGCGCAGGTCCGGCAGCTGTTCGTCGATGGTTTCCAGCACCGGCAGGAACTCGCGGTTGGCCAGGAGTACCCGCGCGCCGCTGTGATTGAGCGTATAGGCAATCTGCTCAGGCGCCAGGCGGATGTTCACCATCATCAGCACCGCTCCGATCATCGGCACGGCGAAGTAGCTCTCCAGGTAGCGGTTGCTGTCCCAGTCCATCACTGCCACCGTATCGCCGCGCTTTACCCCCAGCGAGGTCAGCAACCCGGCCAACTGGCCGATGCGCGTCTGAAGGGTGCGGTAGTCGAAGCGCACCTTGTCGCCGTAGACGATCTCCTGCTGTGGACGCACAGCCAGCGGCGTCAGCAGCAACTGCTTGATCAACAGGGGAAAGGCGTTGGCCTCGGCAGCGGGCGTGTCTGTAGCGGTGGCGGACGACATGGGGGGCTTCCTGGTGGGCGGCGTGTCAGCGGTTGGAGAGGGTCGTGACCGCGGGAATGGACAGCTGCTCGCGCAGCAAGGGCGCTTCCGCGCGTGGGGTCGGCTGGATGAGCGCATCCTTTGGCAGCGCATGGGCTGGATCCTCAAGGTGACCCCACACCTGGTCCAGCGCCGCGAACAGGTAGGGCAGCAGTGGCACATAGCGCTTGCGGTAATCCGGGAAGCCCAGCAGCGAGTCGAAGTGCTGTGCGTGGTTCACGCGCCAATAGGCGATCTGCGCGCCCGCCTTGCGCGCAGATGGCACATAGCGATCGCTGGTCATGCTGATCGGCACCAGCCCATCGTCGATGCCATGGATCACCACGATCGGCACACCGCGCCGCGGCGCCTTGGCGGTGGCCGCGGCGATGCCGGCGCGCACCCGCCGTGCGTCGGCGCTATCGCCATTGCCAAGTGCACGCAGGCAGTTCAAACCGCGCAGTGGATCAGCTTCCGCCCCGGTGGCATTGCCATCCACCAGCACCACGCCACTGCCTGGCGGAATGCCGCTGCCCTCGCTCCACCAGGTTGCACGCATTTCGGCCGGGGCCGGTGTGCCGTCTGCCCCAGCGGCGGAGAAGCTGTACGCGCAGGGATGTTCGCCGGCGCCGTAGCGTCCATAGGCTGACGAATAAGTGACCGCGATGGCGCGCCACAGATCGAACCCGGTCGAGAACGCGCCGGCACGAAGTGCGTCGGCACTCAAGCCAGCGTCGAGCAGCTGTTGCCGTGCCGACCGTGCCTGTGCCGTAGTGTCATCACCTTGCACCAACCCGGCGGATTTCAGCATGGCACATCGCTGGGTCCACACCGGCACGGCCTGCGCCGACATCGGCGGTTGCGGCAGATCGTCCTCTGCCAGCAGGGCACAGGGCATCAGCAACGCGGCCTGGGTAACGAAGTCGTACAGCGGCGGTGCGCCTGCCACCGAGACATTGGGTTCGCCGGCCACCATCGCATCGAACCAGTTGCCTTCGATCTCCGCCGCACGCAGCACGGCGCCACCGCCATTGGATACGCCAACGCCCAGGGTGCGCGTGTTGGCCGCCGTGAACGGGGCCGATTCGGGGTAGGCGCGGTCCAGTACCTGCAGGCCGAACCGCAGCGCCTGCAGCAGATGCCGGCCCCAGTCTGCTTCCGGGTTGTCACCCGAATGGGCATGTTTGAAGGCGATTCCCTGGGTGGCTGCCGTACCCGCAGGAACAAAGGCCAGCGCGCTTTGGCTGGCGAGCGTGCCGTCGTCCTGGAAGCCCGTCTTGGCGTCCAGATCGTAGTAGTCACTGCCGGCGCCCTTGTCGGTATAGGCGACGGCGCAGCCATGGGCCAGACCCCAGCTGCCGGCTACCGCAATCGCGCCATAGATGCCACGCGAGCCGGAAGACGCCGCGACGACCAGGCAGCGTCGCGAGGTGTCGAAGGTGTCGGGTACCTGCACCAGTACGCGGTGGGGTTGGCGTGCGCCATCGTTGCGCGCATAGGCCGAGAATTCGCGGCCGGGCACTGCCTGCAGGCTGCCGTAGACGTCGCCGAAACCACCGCCGGGAGTCAGGTCGGCAATACCACGCCAACTGCTCCAGATCGCACGGCGTCGGGCCTCCTCTGCCGTGGGCTGGGCCGGGTTGCTGAAGGCTGGCGCGGTAGTCGAGCGCAGGGCGTCGAGGCCCAGTCCCGCGGTCAGCAGTTCATCGTCGCCGCGATGCAGGGTTTCCCGCCACTGCTCGAACACCGGAACAGCGGTGCTGGCACGGGGCGGGGCGGCATGAGCGCTGGCGATGCTGCCCACAAGCAGTGGCAGCGTGGCGCACAGCAGCGTAACGGGGCGGTGGATGTTCATGGCTCCACCCTAACGATCCGGGCGGCGCACGCCAGCGTACCTTGGTACCCGTGCCCAACCGCAGGCGATTTGCTAACCTCCGCTGGACATGCCGACCCTGCTCATCGCCGACGACCACCCCTTGTTCCGCGCGGCGCTGCATCGCGCGGCCGAGGAGGCAGTGGCCGACCTGCAGATCAGCGAGGCCGATTCGCTGCACAGCGTGCTGGAAGCGATCGAGAGCCAGCAGATCGACCTGATGCTGCTGGACCTGCACATGCCGGGCAACCATGGTCTTGCCGGGCTGGCGACCATCCGTGCACTGCAACCGGGGCTGGCGATCATCATCGTCTCGGCCAATGAAGAGCCGCACGTGATCCGCCGCGCCATCGACCTCGGCGCAGCCGGCTATCTGCCCAAGAGTTCGGGGCTGACCGACCTGCAGTCCGCGCTGCAGACCGTGTTGGAAGGTGAGCGCTGGATTCCGGCGCTGCTGCGCGAGCCGGTGGCACGGGTAGCGCCCTTCAACAAGGACGCCGATCTTGCCGCGCGCTTGTCCAGCCTGTCCGCGCATCAGTACAAGGTGCTGAGCCTGGTGGCCGAAGGGCTGCTCAACAAGCAGATCGCAGACCGGCTGGGCGTGCAGTTACGCACGGTCAAGGCGCACATGACCCGCATCATGGGCCGGCTGGGCGTGCGTAATCGTGCGCAGGCCATCCGTGTGCTGCACGAGATGGGGCTGAGCGATCCCTCGCGGCAGATCGAAGAGACGCAGGGCAGCTGACCCTTGGTCAGGGCGTTGCCGTCGCGGCCGTTGCCAGCAGGTGGTTGATCGCCCAGCGCAGTGCCAGCGGCTTGAACGGCTTGTTGAGCAGCGACAGGCCCACGCTGCGCACTGCCTCGCGGGTGTCGCTGCCGGTATCTGCGCTGAGGATCACCGTCGGCCGTGTACCGTGGACGGCGACAAGGCGCTTCCACAGTGCGACGCCGGTATCGCCATCATCAAGGTGGTAGTCGAACAACCACAGTGCCGCTTCCTGCGCTGAAGCACCCAGCGCATTGACATCGCGCGCCGCGATGACATCGCAGCCCCAGGAAAGCAGCATCTGTCGCATTGCCTCCAGGGCCTGCGGATCGTTGTCGACCACCAGCACGCGGATACCCTTGATGCTGCTGTTGCCAGCGGCGGGTTCAGTGCGCGGGGCCGCAGGCGGCGCTGCCCGCGCCACGGTGATCGAGAAGGTCGAGCCGCGATCGAGTGCGCTCTGCAGTTGCAGCGGCGCGTGCAGCAGGTCGGCAATGCGGCTCGCGATGGTCAGCCCCAGACCGAGGCCCTGGCCGTTGCTGCGGTCGCCACGATGGAATTCCTCGAACACCACCGCTTGTTGCTCCGCTGCGATGCCGGGGCCGCTGTCATGCACGCCGATCGACAGGGTCTGGCCATGCCGGCGCACGCCCAGCAGCACGCCGCCACGGCGGGTGTAGCGGATGGCATTGGCCAGGAAGTTCTGCAGCACCCGACGCAGCAGCAACGGGTCGCTGTGCACCCACGCGCGGGTGCGCACATGGCGGAACTGCAGGCCGCGCGCCGCCGCCAGCACGGCGAACTCCTGTGCAAGCGGGTCCAGTACGGTCGACAGCGCGAACGGGCGTGGATCGGCGACCAGTCCGCCGGCTTCCAGCCGCGAGATATCGAGCAGGCCCGACAGCAGATCGTCGGTGGAGTCCAGCGCGCCACGGATCTGGCGCAGGAAGCTGTCCAGGAACTCCGATTCGATGTGCTGCGACATGGCATCGGTCAGCAGCTGCGCCGCATGCAGGGGCTGGATCAGGTCATGGCCAACGGCGGTGAGGAAGCGTGTCTTGGCCACGTTGGCTCGTTCGGCTTCATGCACGGCCTGCTCCAGGCGGGCGGTGCGGTCCTGCACGCGGCGCTCCAGGGTTTCGTTGCTGCGCTTCAGCGCGTCTTCTGCACGCCGGAAAGCGGTGACATCGGTGAAGGTGGCCACGTAGCCGCCACCGGGCATCGGGTTGCCGCGGATTTCAACGATGGTGTTGTCCGGGAAGATCCGCTCGGACAGATGCGGGGTACCGCGCCGCATGTGCACCACCCGCCGTTGCAACGCCTTGTCGCGCGAGTCGCCGGGGGCGTCGCCGATCTTCAGCTGTCCCAACGCCCACGCCGTCAGGTTCGACACCGGTTGCCCCACCTGCAGCAGCTCCGGCGGGAACTTGAACAGCGCTGCGTAACGGCTGTTCCAGGCCACCAGCTGCAACTGCGCGTCGACCACGCTGATGCCCTGGCTCATGTTTTCCAGCGCGGCTTCCAGTAGGCGCTGGTTGAAGCGCAGTACCTGGGTGGCTTCGCCGACCGCACGGGTGACGGCGTCCAGCGGTGCAGCGCCACCATCGCGGGCCGCCTCCACCAGCAGGCGTGCCATGCCTGCACCGACCACGGCGGTCAACTCCCGCTCGATGGCGGTGACCCGCTCGTCATCCAGCATCTGCCCGGCGTGTCCGTCCATCAGCTGGCGCGCCCGTTCCTGGCCGAGGAAGCGACCGGCCGTCTTGCGCAACGATGCTGCGGCGATCGCGTCGCGCTGCCGTGGCATCGAGGGACGCACCGCACGCGACACCAGCACAACGGTCGCCAGGTTGACCGCCAGGCTCGCTCCCATGCTGATGGCGATATGGCCCGGCTGCATGCGCAGCGAGAACATCGCCAGCCAGTGCAACCCGTCGGGGCTGGCCGACGGTGGCGGGGCGGGGATCACCATCGGCAGCAGTACCAGCCACAGCCAGACCAGTGAACCCAGCACGATACCGGCGATGATGGCCGGGGAGGGCGTGCGCGGCCGGTATACCGCCAACAGCACGGCCGGTGCCAGCTGGGAGAGCGCGGTGAACGACATCAGGCCGAAATCGCTGAGCGCCTCGGTGCCGCTCATCGCGCGGCTGTACAGCCACGACATCAGGAACACGGCGAGGATGCCGGCGCGACGGAAGGCCAGCACCCGCGGTCGCAGATCGGCGCCACTGCTGAAGCCATTGACCCCGCTCAGCAGGCGTGAACCCACGCCGTGGTTGCCGAGCATGATCGACAGGGTCAGCCCGGACAGGATCATCATGCCGGTGGCCGCGCTCAGACTGCCCAGGTAGGCCAGCAGTGCCAGCAGATGGTGGCCGCGTTCCTGCGGCAGGGCCAGGACATACAGGTCGGGCGACACCGAAGAAGGCAACTGCGCGGCACCAGCCAGTGCCATCGGCACCGACGGCAGGCCGATCAACAGCAGGTACACCGGGAACAGCCAGCGCGCCGTCTTCAGGTCCGACGACTGCCGCAGTTCAACCACGCCCACATGGAACTGATGGGGCAGGGTGAACGCAGCCATCGCACCGAGCGCGACCATGGTCAGGTAATCCGGCACCACGGCCGGCGGCGGCAGGTGCGCCATCTTCTCAAGCAGCGGCACGCCGGCCTTGTGCACCGAGCGCGCGGCATACAGGCCAATGGCCAGCAGTGCCGTCAGCTTCAACAGCGACTCCAGCCCCAGCGCGACCACGATGCCGCGGTTGTGTTCGGTGGCCGACGCCTTGCGTGCGCCGAACAGCGTGGTGAACGCCGCCATCGTCAGCGCGAACCAGAACGACATGTCCAGTTGCCAGCCGACGGGCGCGAACTGATCACCGAGCAGTGCGGCAAGCCCCTGGCTGACCGCTTTCAGCTGCAGCGCGATGTAGGGAATGATGCCGAACAGCGCGACCAGGGTAATGGTGATGCCCAGCCCTTGATCGGCACGCAGGCGCGCCACCACCAGGTCGGCGATGGTGGCACTGTTGTGCTGCTTGGCCAGTCGCCCCAGCCGCACCAGGAACGGCAGGCCGAAGGCAAAAATGAGGGCCATGCCGACCAGTGTCGGCGGGATCGGGAAGCCCCACTGCACACCCTGCGAGGCGGCCCCGTAATAGGTCCATGCCGTGCAGTGCACGCCCAGCGACAGCGCGTAGATGGCTGGCCAGACCTTCGACAGCCGATGCCCCTGGCGTTCCCCCCACAGGGCGACGCCGAACAGCAGTACGGTCCACGCGATGCAGGCGAACAGGACGATGGAGGGCGTCAACATCGCTCCAGTGTAGAGAGAACCGTGGCCGGCGGGCAGCCGGCCGGCGCTAGTCGGCGAGCACGATCAGCGACAGCTGTTCGGCGACCACCGCGACCTCGCCGGCGGGGATCACTTCCACCGTCTTCTGTTGGGTCAGCAGCCACTGCCCGGGCCTGCGTGCCTCCAGTGACAGCAGCTGCGAGCGCACCCGCACCTCGGAACCGCTGGGCACCGGCGCCAGGAAGCGGACCTTGTTCAAACCGTAGTTGAGCACGTGTGCGATGCCGGGAAAGCCGGCCAGGGCCGCCACGTCGTCTTCGACGGTGAGCGAAAGCAGGAGGAAACCATGCGCTATGGTCTGCCCACCCGGCAAGCCGGTCTGGGCGCGGGCCGGATCGGTGTGGATCCAGTTGTGATCGCCGGTGGCGTCGGCGAAGGCATTGATGCGCGACTGCGCAATGTGCGTGCTGCCGCTCAGTCGCTCGCTTGCCGCCCATTGCCGCAGTGCCCGCAGGGCGGCAGGCAGCTCATCGATCGACACGTCGGCACTCATCGCACGCGCTCCAGCAGGGCCAGAATCGCATCGCGCGCCTCGGGCTCGGACAGCATCGGCGCATGGCCTACCTCCGGTACTTCAACGAGGCGGGCGTTGGGCGATGTGGCTGCCATCTGCCGTGCGACATCGGCAGGCAGGATGTCCGACAACGCCCCGCGCACCACCAGCACCGGCACCCGCGACGTCAGGCCACGCACCGCACGCCACAGCACCGGGCGCAGCAGCCACAGGAGCCACGGCCGCGTGGTACGGATCACCGCCGGGTCGTAATCCA
Organism: Stenotrophomonas sp. YIM B13575; assembly: GCF_042787595.1. Lineage (NCBI taxonomy): Bacteria > Pseudomonadati > Pseudomonadota > Gammaproteobacteria > Lysobacterales > Lysobacteraceae > Stenotrophomonas > Stenotrophomonas sp. YIM B13575. The sequence goes on from NZ_JBHZOP010000012.1 coordinate 122,353, forward strand.
GCACCATCAGGCCATCGCTGCGCTGGCGGAAGGTGCGCACGGCCATCGCCCGCCAGTCATCGGTGGTGAAGCGCGGGAATGCGGCCTTGCCGATGGATTCCACGTAGGTCGTAGCGTCAGCCAGGTCCATCGGTGGCACCGGCTTGCCGGCGTATTTGCCGATCCGCGCCAGGGCTTCGCGCGGCACCTTGGGGCCGGCGTCGTTCAGCACCGCCGCGGCGATCAGCGCGGGCGCACGCGAGGCGAGGGTGATGGTGACCAGCACCCCCAGCGAGGTGCCGACGAACACCGCCTTGTCGATGTTCTGTGACCGCAGCAGCGCCACCATGTCATCGGCATAGGCGCGCGGGTTGTAGCTGGACGGGTCCGGCGCACGTTCCGAACCCGCACGTCCACGCAGGTCAACGGCAATCACCCGCCAGCCGACGGCGGTCAGTGACTGCGCAAGGGCATCGAAGTCGGCACCGTTGCGGGTCAGGCCCGGGATGCAGACCACCGTGCCGCGGGGCGGTTGCCCCGCACCCGGAGCATGGTCGCGCGCATGCAGGCGCAGGCCATCGTCACTTTTCCAGTACAGATCATCGTAAGACGGTGTCATGCAGACGCTTCCTAGAAATCGTAACGGACGCTGAGGCTATATTGGCGCGGCGGCCCATAGAAACCAATCAGCGTGCCGACCGCCGGAATGTTGTAACCGGTGGTGCGGTATTCCTTGTCGGCCAGGTTGGTGCCTTGCAACGAGAAGGTCCAGGCATCGTCAAGCTTCCAGATCACGCCGGCGTTGACCAGTCCGTAGCCGTCCTGGCGGATCACCGGGCTCAGGTCGGTGGTCGGCCACACCTCGCTCTGGTAGCTGTAGCTCACCCGCGCGGACAGGTTGCTGCCATTGGCCAGGTCGGTGCGGTACTCCACGTTCAACGCGCCCGAGAAGTCCGGTGCGTTGGTGAACTTCATCTGCTTGGCAACGTTGACGCCACGATCCATGTACTCGTCATACTTGGCATCCAGCCAGGCCAGGTTGCCGGAGATCAACCAGTGCTGGCTGGGCAGGTACTGGTACTCGATTTCCAGGCCGTTGATGGTGCCGGCGCCGGCGTTGGTGAAGTCGCCGAAGAAGGCATCGTCGACGCCGTCGCCATTGGTATCGATGCCGGTGAACACCGACAGCTGGATGTCCTTGTACTTGTTGTGGAACGCCGACAGGTTCAGGAACAGGCGTTGGTCGAGGAAGGCCATCTTGCTGCCGACCTCGAAGCTGTCCACGGTCTCGTCATCGAACGGTTCGGCCGAGCGCGGCACCGCCACGGCATTGGCGCGGATGTTGTAGCCACCCGACTTGAAGCCACGCGTGGCCAGGCCGTAGACCATGATGTCGGGGGTGATCTGGTAGTCCAGCGACACCTTGGGCGAGACGTTCTTGAAGTTGGTCTTCTTGTCGAAATCGGCGGCGATGGCGATCGGGCGCGTGAACGTCGCATCCGAGTAGAAGCGGTTGAGCACGATCGCGCGCTTGTCCTCGTCGGTGTAACGGGCGCCGACGTCCAGCTTCAGCTTGCTGGTCAGGTCGAAGGTCCAGTCAGCATACAGCGCGATGCTGTCGGTCAGTACCTTGCCACGGGTGTCGCCGAACTGCAGGTTGAAGAAGTTGTTGCGGATCTGGCCACCGGCTTCGCCACTGAACTGGTACAGGCCGACCACGCCACGCACGCGTCCGCCGGCGTCGTAGTTCAGCTGCACCTCGTTGCTGACCTGGTCGTCGTGGTAAGTGCCACCCACATCGGCCAGCTTGACCGGCGTGCTGTCGAAGTCGATGTTCGCATCGCTGTCCGATTCGCGCTTGGCCACCACGTACTTCAGCGCAACGTCCTCGCTGGGGCGCCAGTTCACCGTCGCCGAGGCACCCTTGGTCTCCACGCTGTTGAGGTTGCGCATGCCCGAGCGGATGTCGTAGCGGTCATCCATCGGCGGGTAGGCGCGCACGAACGGGTTGGGCGCCAGCATCTTCGAACCGCGCATCCCGGACTGGTCATCGATCCAGTCCAGGGCGAACTGCACATCGAAATCATCGCCGGCATACGCACCCAGGTTGAAGCGTGCCGCATTGATCTGCTTGTCACTCACCGGCTGGTTGGTGAACGTGTTCTCACCGAAGCCGTCACGATTCATGCTGGCCACTGCCACGCGTGCGCGCAGACCGCTGTCGGCGCCGCCGATCGGGCCGCCGATGGCCGCCTTGGCGTCCAGCTGGCTGTAGTTGCCCACGGTGATCTGGGCAAAGCCTTCGGTCTGGGTGGGCAGGCCGCGCGAGATGTACTTGATCGCACCGCCGATGGTGTTCTTGCCGTACAGCGTGCCCTGCGGGCCGCGCAGCACCTCGATGCGCGAGACGTCGAACACGTCCAGCAATGCACCCTGCGGGCGCGCGATGTAGACGTCATCCAGGTAGATGCCCACGCCGGGGTCAGCGCCCCAGGTGGGGTCGGACTGGCCGACGCCGCGGATGTAGGCCGTGACCGTGCTGCTGGCCCCGCGCGCCGCGTAGATGGTCAGGTTGGGCACCTGTCCATCCAGATCGCTGATGTCCTGGACGTTCATCTTGTCCAGGGCTTCGGAGGTAAAGGCAGTAACGGCAACCGGCACCTCCTGCAGGGTTTCCTCGCGCTTGCGTGCAGTCACCGTGATGCTGTCCAGATTGGTCGCCGAAGCGGTCCTGCCCGCCGCCGGCGTGCCCTGCGGCGCGTCCTGCGCCAGAACCGGCCCGGTGGCCAACAGCATGCCGATCATCAGGCTCAAGCAATTCCGTTTCATTCGGTCCTCCCCCAAGGCAGATGGCCCATTGCCACCCATGCTGCCTAGGCTAGCGACGCCGTGGCACCCCGGCGAGTGGACCTAGGTCCAGTCGGCAGCGGTCGCCAGATCCGGATACTGGGCGCGTCCCCATCTGGAAGCGCCGTATGTCGTTACTGATCGTACTTGCAGCGCTGGCCTTCCTCATTCTGGTGGCATACCGCGGTTACAGCGTGATCCTGTTCGCGCCCATCGCCGCACTGGGCGCCGTACTGCTGACCGATCCGTCGCTGGTGGCTCCGATGTTCACCGGCTTGTTCATGGACAAGATGGTCGGCTTCCTCAAGCTCTACTTTCCTGTGTTCCTGCTGGGCGCGGTATTCGGCAAGCTGATCGAGCTGTCCGGCTTCTCCCGATCCATCGTCGGCGCGGCGATCCGGCTGTTCGGTGCGCAGCGGGCGATGCTGTCGATCGTGCTGGTGTCGGGCCTGCTGACCTATGGCGGCGTGTCATTGTTCGTGGTGGTGTTTGCGGTCTACCCGTTCGCGGCGGAAATGTTCCGCCAGAGCAACATCCCCAAGCGCTTGATTCCGGCCACGCTGGCGGTGGGCGGTTTCAGCTTCACCATGGACGCGCTGCCGGGGACGCCGCAGATCCAGAACATCATTCCAACCACGTTCTTCGGCACCGATACCTGGGCGGCACCCGTGCTGGGCACGCTTGGCGGCATCTTCGTGTTGGTGGTCGGCCTGGTCTACCTCGAGTGGCGCCGCCGCGTCGCGTTGCGCAACGGCGAAGGCTACGGCGATCCGGCCACCCTGGTGAACGAGCCTACACCGTTCGCCGGCACCCACCTGGCACATGCGGGTATTGCCATACTGCCGCTGCTGCTGGTGTTCGTCTCCAACAAGCTGTTCACCCTTGGCATCCCGCACTGGTATGGCAGCCAACACAGCTTCATTCCGTCGATCATGGGCAGCGCCGCACCGGTGGTGCAGGACGTGGCGAAGATCACCGCTATATGGGCCGTGCTGGGGGCACTGCTGGTGGGCATCCTGTCGGTGCTGGCGCTGGCCTGGCGCCCGGTGGTCACCCGGTTTGCCGAGGGCACCAAGGCAGCGATTGGCGGTGCAGTGCTGGCCGCCATGAACACCGCTTCGGAATATGGTTTCGGCGCGGTCATCGCCGCGCTGCCAGGTTTCATGGTGGTGGCCAATGCACTGGGCTCCATCAAGGATCCACTGCTGCACGAAGCGGTGACCGTAACCGGCCTGGCCGGCGTCACCGGCTCTGCATCGGGCGGCATGAGCATCGCCCTGGCGGCAATGTCGGAGACCTTCATCGCCAATGCACAGGCCGCCGGCATCCCGATGGAGGTGCTGCATCGTGTTGCCGCGATGGCATCCGGCGGCATGGACAGCCTGCCGCACAACGGTGCCGTCATCACCCTGCTGATGGTGACCGGGCTGACCCATCGCCAGGCCTACAAGGACATTTTCGCAGTAACCATCATCAAGACCCTCGCGGTGTTCGTGGTGATCGGCATCTATTACGCCACCGGCTGGGTTTGACAGCGGCGTCGCAGCACCCTCTGGAAGGTCGGTCCACGAGGATTTCCGGTACCACTTCATCCACGACTCACGCATGAGGATCTGGTCATGAAATCTGGAATCGATTCAATCAAGGCGCTGATGCTGCTGCTGTGCACCTGGCTGGCCACGACGGGTACCGCAGATGCGGCAGACCCCGCCGGGCATTGGGATGTTGGCCTGTACGGCAATCTGTTCGGTGCCCGCGAGTACCAGGTATGGGTGCCGGCCGGCTACGACCAAACGCAGCCGCTGCCCCTGTTGCTGGTGCTGCACGGCTGCGTGACCGGGCCGAATCTCATGGGCGAGGCCTCCGGCTTCAACGAGGTGGCCGATACCGAAGGCTTCATCGTGGTCTATCCCCGGCAGAACGTGACCTCCAATCCGGCACGCTGCTGGAACTGGCAGCTGCCGATCAACCAGGCGCGCGACAGCGGCGAGGCCTCGATCCTGGCCGGCATCGTGGACAAGGTGAAGACGGGCTACAGCATCGATCCGCATCGCGTGTACGTCACCGGAATTTCCGCCGGCGGGGCGATGACCTCGATCATGCTGGCCTGCTATTCGGACGTGTTCGCTGCGGGCGCGATCCATTCCGGTGGCATGTACAAGGGCGCGACCACGATCTCCGGCAGCGCCTACGCGCTGTTGGCCGGCAGCATCTATTCACCGGACAGCAACGGGCGGCTGGCCTGGCAGTGCTCGGGTTCGCCGTCACCGCGACCGATCCCGGTGCTGGTATTCCACGGCACCGCCGACGCTACGGTGAATCCGGTGAACGGACAGCAGGCCGTGCGCCAGTTCCTGCAGACCAATGACCTGGCCGACGATGGCCTGGACAACGACTCGGTGAAGTATGTGCCGACCAACACCTTCCATGGCCAGGTGCCGGGCGGGCGCGCCTACACGGTCGACACCTACACCTTCGGTGGCAGGACGCTGGTCCAGCATTACGTAGTGCAGGGCATGGGGCATGCCTGGAGTGGCAGCCAGTCGGGGTTGCCGTTCACCGATCCCAAGGGGCCGGATGCCACGCTGATCACGTGGCTGTTCCTGAAGGATCAGCAGCGCTGAGTATCGGGGCGCAAGGGTAGGGGAGGCGGCGCCGGTGCGGGAGTGGAGGGCTCCCGCGCTGGCGCGCGGCCTTTGCTTCGCAGAGCGGGGCGTGTTCGACAGGATGCTCTGGCCCGTTCAGCCCTGGGCCAGAAGCTCCTCGCGGATGATCTGTGCGCCTGCGCTGAGCGCGCGCAGCTTGCCCCGCGCCACCTCACGCGCCAGCGGCGCCATGCCGCAGTTGGTGCTGGGGTAGAGCTTGTCAGCATCCACGAACTGCAGCGCCTTGCGCAGGGTAGTGGCCACTTCTTCCGGTGTCTCCACTACGCTGGACGCCACGTCGATGGCACCGACCATCACCTTCTTGCCGCGCACCAGCTCGATCAGGTCAATCGGCACATGCGAGTTGTGGCACTCCAGCGAGATGATATCGATGCTGGAGGTCTGCAGCTTCGGGAACGACTCTTCATATTGGCGCCATTCCGAACCCAGCGTCTGCTTCCAGTCGGTGTTGGCCTTGATGCCATAGCCATAGCAGATATGCACCGCCGTTTCGCACTTGAGCCCTTCGACCGCGCGCTCCAGCGCGGCCACGCCCCAGTCGTTCACTTCGTCGAAGAACACGTTGAATGCCGGCTCATCGAACTGGATGATGTCCACGCCAGCCGCCTCCAGCTCCTTGGCTTCCTCGTTGAGGATCTTCGCAAACTCCCATGCCAGCTTCTCGCGGCTCTTGTAGTGCGCGTCATACAGGGTGTCGATCATGGTCATCGGGCCCGGCAGCGCCCATTTGATCGGCTGCGTGGTCTGCCTGCGCAGGAACTTCGCATCGTCCACAAACACCGGCTTCGGGCGGCTGACAGCGCTCACCACGGTGGGCACACTCGCGTCGTACCGGTCGCGGATGCGGACGGTTTCACGCTTCTGGAAGTCGACGCCACTGAGGTGTTCGATGAAGGTGGTGACGAAATGCTGCCGCGTCTGTTCGCCGTCACTGACGATGTCGATGCCGGCGTGCTGCTGTTCCTGCAGGGACAGGCGCAGGGCATCCTGCTTGCCTTCAATCAGGCCGTCATCCTGCAGCTTCCAGGGCGACCAGAGCTCTTCCGGCTGGGCCAGCCAGGAGGGCTTGGGCAGGCTGCCTGCGGTGGAGGTGGGGAGCAGTTTCTTCGTCGACATTGCGTCTTGTGTCCTGAGGGGCGAATGGAAAAGCGGTGGATCAGCGGGCGGCCCACTGCTCAAGCACGGCGCGGTATGGCTTGATGAAGTGTTCTTCGGTGAACCTGCCCTGCTTGACGGCCAGCTGGCTGCGCTCCTCGCGGTCGTAGACGATGCGGGTGGACGAATAGTCCTGGTGCTTCAGGCTGGGCTGGTAGACCTTGCCGGCCACGGAATTGGCGTTGTAGATCTCCGGGCGGTAGATCTTCTGGAACGCTTCCATCGTGCTGATGGTGCCGATCAGTTCCAGGTTCGAGTAGTCGCCCAGCAGGTCGCCCTGGAAGTAGAACGCCAGCGGCGCGACGCTGCCTGGCGGCATGAAATAACGCACCCGCAGGCCCATCTTGTCGAAGTACTGGTCGGTAGGGGAGAACTCCTCCTGGCGGTATTCCACGCCCAGGATGGGATGGTGGTTTTCCGTGCGGTGGTAGGTCTTGCTGCTGGACACGCTGATGCAGATCACCGGTGCCTTGCTGAACTGCGCGCGGTAGGCGTCGGACTGCAGGAAGTGCTTGAACAGCTTGCCGTGCAGGTCGCCAAAGTCTTCGGGAATGGAGAAGCTGTCCTTGCCCTCGTTGCTGGCGGGCAGTACCACGCTGAAATCGTAGTCACGCACATACGACGAGAAATTGTTGCCGACAATGCCTTCGGTGCGCGCGCCGGTGTGCGTATCCACCAGGGTGGGGCGCAGCACTTCGATCAGCGGGAACGGATCGCTGCCATCGCTGCCATCGATGTGCATCTCCACCGAGATGATGTCCAGCTCCACCACGTAGCGATCGGCGTTGGGGTTGTCCCAGTGCGCCAGGTCGTTGCAGCGGTTGTTGATCATGCCGAGCGTGTTGCGCAGGTTTTCCTGGCGGGATTCGCCGCGGGCCAGGTTGGCGAAGTTGGTGGTGATGCGCGTGCCGTCAGCGGGCTGGTAATCCTCGTTGAAAGGAGTACGGGTGATGCTGAAGTTGAAGGTGTTGGTCGTCATGGGCGGCGTTCCGGTTTGCGGGGTGACATCCGAATGAAGGTCGATGGCATTCGGCGTTCAGAGAGCGGCAGCGGCCACGAGGGGAACAGGTGCTGCGCGATGGGAGAGGGCAAGCAGCGGCATTGCCCGCTGTACCGCCAGGCGCGCCCGCTGGATCAGTGCTTCGTCGTGTACACGGCCGTCGGCGAAATCACGATCGGTCGCGTAAACGCCCAGGGGCAGGGTACGCGCCTGGAAGAAGCTGAAGAGCGGTCGCAGCTGGTGGTCGATCACCAGCGCGTGGCGCTCGCTGCCGCCGGTGGCGGCCAGCAGGATCGGGGTGTCGACCAGCGCGTCCTGGTCGATGAAGTCGAAGAAGTGCTTGAACAGGCCGGTGTACGAACCGCGGTAGACCGGCGTGGCCACCACCAGCACATCGGCCTGCTCGACAGCGACCAGCTGCCGCTCCACGGTCTCGGGCAACTGCGAGCGCCAGAGCGCACCGGCCAACTGCGGTGCCAGTTCACCCAGTTCAATCAGGTGCTGATCGCAGGGGACGCCTTCGCCAATCAGGTCCAGCAGGTGCTCGGCCAGGGTCGCGGCCCTTGAGGGGCGCTGCAGCCCGCCGGAAACGGCGACGATACGGAGGGGGCGGGTCATCTCTTCGCTTTCAGCTGGGGAGGGGCTCCTTCGGGTGATCTGCAGGGGCGCAGTCCTGCAGGCCGGCGGGGTGTCCGGGCTGGCAGGTAACCGAAGGCATGAGCCGATGCTAGCCAGCCCTTCCCATGACGTAAAATGGTATTACTTCACCAATCCATGAGTGAGATTCATCGTCATGTTGGAGCGCATCCATCTCAGCATCGTGCAGCAGGTCGAACAGCAGGGGTCCCTCACTGCCGCTGCTGGCGTGCTCAACCTGACCCAGTCGGCCCTGAGCCACAGCATGAAGAAGCTGGAGCTGCAGCTCGGCACCGATGTCTGGCTGCGCGAAGGCCGCAGCCTGCGGCTGACCCAGGCCGGGCAGTACCTGCTTGCGGTCGCCAACCGGGTGCTGCCGCAGCTGGACTTGGCCGAGGAGCGGCTGGGCCAGTTCGCACAGGGCGAGCGCGGCGCCTTGCGTATCGGTATGGAATGCCATCCCTGTTACCAGTGGCTGCTGAAGATCGTCTCGCCCTATCTGGCTGCCTGGCCGGATGTGGATGTGGACGTCAAGCAGAAGTTCCAGTTCGGGGGGATCGGCGCGCTGTTCGGCTATGAAATCGACCTGCTGGTCACGCCCGACCCGCTGTTGAAGCCGGGCCTGAAGTTCGTTCCCGTCTTCGACTACGAGCAGGTGCTGGTCGTGGCCAAAGGCCACGCCCTGGCAAAGGCGGACTACGTGAAGCCGCGCCAGCTCTCGCAGGAAATCCTGATCAGCTACCCGGTGCCATTCGAGCGCTTGGACATCTACAACCAGTTCCTGCTGCCGGCCGGCATCACGCCACGGCGGCACAAAGCCATTGAAACCACCGACATCATGATGCAGATGGTGGCCAGTGGCCGCGGCGTGGCCGCCATGCCGCGCTGGCTGGTGGAAGAGTACGCCGCGCGCATGGACGTGGTGCCGGTGCGGTTGGGTGCGCGAGGCATTCCCAAGCAGATCTATCTGGGTGCGCGCGAGGCGGATACCGGCATCGATTACCTGCAGGCATTCGTCGAGCTGGCACGGCACAGCTCCACCAGCGCCGGCAACCTGCGCGGGGCCAGCTGATGTCGGGGGCTGTCGACCGCCGGGCTCCGATTCTGGCGGGCACGGCCGACCGCGTGCAGCGGGCGCAGGCCTTCATCGGCGCCGCTTCCCTGGAAGTCAGCGCCAAGGCCCTGCCTGCGCTGCACGCAGAGGCGGCCCGCATCGCACCGGGGACGACGATCTCCATTCCCTACCTGCCCAGCGAGGACGACACTGCCCGACTGGCCGCAGTACGCGCGGTGCGCGCACTGGGTTTCGAGCCGATGCCACACCTTTCGGCACGCCGCATCGGCTCGCGCGCGGCGCTTGAGCATTTCATCGACAGTGCCGTCATCGACGCCGGTGTCGAGCGCTGTCTGTTGATCGCGGGTGATCTTTCCACCCCTGCCGGGCCGTTTGCCGACAGTACATCGATCATCGAGAGCGGTGTGCTCGAGCGCGCCGGCATCAGGGTTGTCGCTGTGGGCGGGCATCCGCAAGGCCATCCGGTGATGACCAGCGCCGATCGCTGGCGCGTGCTGGAACGCAAGTGCCAGCGTATTGAAGCGCGGAGCATGAAGCCGCTGATCATCACTCAGTTCGCATTCGATGCCGATAGCGTGCTGACCTGGTTGAATGAACTGCGCGGCCGGGGCATCACCCCTCCGGTGCTGGTCGGCGTTCCCGGGCCAGCCAGCGTCGCGCGACTTGTACGCTACGCGGCGATGTGCGGCGTAGCTGCAAGCACCTCGATGCTGTCCCGCTACGGCATCTCGATCGGCCGCCTGCTGGGAACGGCCGGGCCGGATGTGTTCGTGGATCGCCTGGTGGACGGGTTGACCGAAGCCCATGGCCAGGTCAGCCCGCATCTGTTTCCCTTCGGTGGTATCGCAGCATCCATGGAATGGGTGGAGCACTACCGGATGCAGGCGGGCGAGCTCATGGCCCAGGACGGGCACTGTCCTCCGCATCCTCCATCCCCGGGCTGACCCGACGGCCGATGTCCTTCAGGCGGGCCAGCTGGTCAACCATCGACGGTGCATCGTCGAGGCTGCCGACAAAGGTCCACAGGTAGGTCATCACCGCATAGACGTGGCCCGGTGTGATGCCATCGGTGGTGGCGAGGCGGCCGATGGTCAAGGCAAACAGCACCGCCGCCGCACCGCCGACGACCACGAAGGCGCCTGCCTCGCGATCGGACAGCAGGATGCGCAGCCGTGACAGTGTGGTGTAGTGGCGGCGCAGCACCGACGGGCTGACCCGGTCCACCAGCCGGATTTCATGCTCCAGCCGGTTGTTCAAACGTCCGTGCAGCTGTTCGTTGCGTCGTGCGAACGAGGGCAGCAACAGCAGTGCGCCGAGCAGGGCAATGAGACTGGCCGCGCCAACCAGGGGCTCGATTGCCAGCAGCATCGCCGCCGCGCCGAACATGGAAACCAACGCCGTGGCGATGATCGGCACGTGCTTCTCGAAGAAGTCGACGAACTCGCGGGCCAGCACCACCCGCGCCGCCGACGTGGACGTGGCCTGGCCCAGCCGTCGCTGCGCCTGCACCACGTTCACCGCCAGATCGGCATAGATGCGGGTGAACGTGCGCGTATCCACCGCCCGACGGGCGGCACCGACCAGCCAGAACAACAGCACCACGCCCGCGTAGGAAATGGCATGGCCGACGTTGCCATGGATGATCGCATCCACCGCGAAGCCGGCGAACAGCGGATAGGCGAGCAGCAGCGCATTCTCCAGCGCCACCAGCGAGAAGGTGCCGGTGAGCTGCCAGGGGTAGGTGCGCAGGATGACCTTCAATGTGGCGGCCGCATTCTGTTGGCCGATGCTGCCGGCTGCGGTGGCCGGATCGTGCGCGTGTTTCATGGGAACCTGGGTGGATCGAGGGTGGGGCAGGGGCGGATGCCTGGCATCTCCCTGGTGGTTGCCAGTATCTGCGGCCCTTTTGGAGGTGGCATGGAGGAACGATGGAGATCGCATGGAGATGCCGGCGGCGTTCAGCTGCCAAAGCAAACCTGGCAGAGGAATTTGATCTCGAACACGGTCCGGTATCCAACTGGGCCCCTCCATCGACTATCGTGGGAGCCCTTTCCCGCCCACCTTCAAGCGCCTAAGCATGCACGCGACTTCGATGAGTGTCCGAAACAGACAATGGCTCAGCTGCCTCTTGGCGTCCGCCGCGCTGTTGGTTGCAGGCTGCGCCAGCGAGAAGGTTCCAACGAAGGATCTGGGGACTGAAATCGATGAGGTCGCCGCGACGCTGATCCAGCAGCCGTTGCTTCATTCAACCTCGATCGGCGTCGTGTACCGGGGCAAGGAATTCATCCGTCATCGCGGCGACATGGAAACCGGCAAGCCAGGCCTGCCGACCGATGCGACGCTCTACGAGATCGGTTCGTTGAGCAAGACCCTGGCCGGCACCCTGATGGCCAATGCCGTCCAGGAACACAAGGTGAGTCTGGACGACGATGTTCGGCAGTACCTGCCGGGGGACTACCCGAACCTGCAGTACAAGGGCGAGCCCATCCGCATCCGCCACCTGCTGTCGCACACCAGCGGCCTGCCGAACATGTTGCCGGAACGCGCGAACACGGTGCTGGCAGACTTCACCGATCATCGTACGCCCAGCGAACTCAACGCCATCTACGCGCACTACGGCAAGGCTGACTTCTTCAAGGACCTGCACACCGTCGAGATCGGCCAGGCGCCCGGCAAGGATTACGCGTACTCCAGTGCCGGGACGGAGCTGACGGCGCATATCCTCGAAACCGTCTACAAGCGCGACTACGCGTCGCTGCTGCGCGGATTTCTCAGTGATTCCGCCGCAATGACCGACGTCAGGATCCAGCTGGGCGACGCCGAAGCGCTCCGGCTTGCAGCCGGCTATCACAGTGACAACCCGGTGCCGACCACGCCGATGCCGCAGTTGCCGTGGGGCGCTTCCGGAAACGTGAAGGCGACCGTCCCGGAAATGGTGAAGTACCTCAGGTTCCAGCTGGCCAATGGGCCCGTGGTAAAGGAATCGCATCGCCCCTTGGTCCAGTTCGATTCCGGGTTCAGCATCGGCTACTTCTGGAACATCGTCGCCAACGATCACCTGAAGGGCGTCTACTACGCCCATCATGGTGGCGTACCGCGTTCGCAGTGCTACATCTACATCGTGCCCAAGTATGATCTTGGCATCTTCGTCATCACCAACCAGAGCGGCGACCAGACGGCGCGCGCCATGGAGACGGCGATCGATACGCTGGTCGAGAAGATTGCCGCGCGGGAGACTCTTGCTGGTGATGGGATTTCCCGTTAGCGCCCCCGCGATTTCCGTCTGTCGGTGTAGTGCCGAACGGTCTTGGCACCCCCAGGCAGGAGTATTTCGTTTTGATCATCCGTACGTTGAACGTGGTCCTGCTGCTCGCAGGCCTGGGGCTTGCCATGGCGCCCGCCGCGCCAGCGGCAGAATCGATCCGCAAGACCGCTCCCAGACAGGAAGACATCGATCGAGCGCTGGCGCTCGTGTCCTGCAAGGCCGATCGCACGGCATTCCGGACCTTGGCCTATCAGTTGCGTGACATCGCAACCAGCGGAAAGCTGTCGGCTGGCTGGCAGCAGATCGCCGGCAAGGCCGGGGGCTACAGCAACGCACTGGGCGATATGCCCGGTGTTGTCGCGGAAATGCAGCTTCCCGCCCCGGTTCTCGTCTTCGGCCATCCATCCACTCGGTTGATACTGTCGCGTAGTTCCGTGGTGGCTGTCTTTGATGAAGCCATTGCTGCGGACCTCACCAAGGACCTATCCCTCGACGCACCGGGGACACAGGACACACCTGCAGGGATGCGTGTGGTCCAGTCAGCACCGGAAGCGCAGGGCGACGGCATCGAAGTGATGGCACTGGTGGCCCAGCGCATCGACGCCGACCCGACGCCGATCGCCGTGGCCGGGTGCCTGTACTTCACTCGATGAAAGGCTGGCACCCATAGGCCATCAGTCATGGCTCCCGTTACAGCCCGCGACTGCTCGGCACAGCTACACTGCGCCTTTCCCAAGTGAGGCCTGTAGATGCCCAGCGCCACTCTGCTGTTCGCGCAACACGCAAGACGCTTTCTGTTGCGAACTGTGCTGGCAGCAACAAGCGCCATGGCGATAGTGATCGGCATTTCGGGACAGGCGAGAGCAGCGGCCAACCCCGCCGAGTTGAAGCAGCTGGTAGACAGCTATGCAGCGAACCGTGACTTCAATGGCGTAGTGCTTGTGGCCCAGCATGGAAGGGTGCTGTACCGCGGCGCCTACGGCCTGGCCAACCGCGAATGGCAGGTGCCGAATGTGGGCGAGGGCGTGTTTCGCATCGGCTCACTGACCAAGCCGGTCACCGCCATCCTGGTGATGCAGTTGGTGCAGGAAAACAGGCTTCGGTTGGACGGAACGCTGGGCGAATACCTGCCGGTGCTCTACGCCAACACACCGGCCGCCCCGGTCACCGTGGCGCAGCTGCTGAACCATACCTCCGGCATTGCCGATCTGCCTCGCAGCTATGACGACCCGTGGTGGCAAACACAGGCCCGGCTCTCGCTCGAGCCGGTTGATTTCGCGAAGGCGTGGATCCCCGCGAAGCTGCAAAGCGCTCCGGGAACAGAGTGGCGCTACAACAACAACGGCTATTTCCTGCTTGGCCTGATCATCGAGAAGGTGACGGGCACCAGCTACGAAGCCAACCTTCGAAGCCGGGTTCTGGACAAGGCAGGCATGAAGGACAGCGGGCTGTATCGCGCCAACGAACTCATTCCACGCTTGGCGACGGGCTATCAAACCCGGCCCGACCTCAGCCTGGCTCGCCCCATGCCGATCGATCCGAGCGTCTCCTTCTCGGCAGCCGGCCTGTACTCCACCGTCGACGATCTGCTTCGCCTGGACCAGGCCCTGCAGGGAGATTCGTTGCTGACCGAGCCGTCGCGGCAGGCAATGTGGACCGACCATCGCTCCGGCTATGGGTACGGCTGGGAAGTGGAGAGCTGGCCCTTGCCGGCCGGTGGCACCTACAAGGTGGAATCGCATACGGGCAGCGTTCCCGGCTATCAGAGCTACTGGCTCCGCGCCGAGCAGGACCAGTCTGCGGTGATCATCCTGGACAACTACTGGCAGGGCGAGACGGTAGCGACCTTGGGCAAGGACCTGATGGCAGTACTGCACGGCAAGCCGATTGCCCTCGCCAAAAAGAACCTGGGCGACCTGCTGGTACCGCTGGCCCTGTCACAGGGCGTGGCGGGCATGGCCCGAGCCTACGTGGGGCTGGGCACGACCGCCGGACAATACGACACGTCCGAGAAGGCGCTGAACTCGCTGGGCTATCGCCTGTTGAGAATGAAGCGCATGGCAGAGGCCGTGGCGGTGTTCCAATGGAATGCCAGTGCGCATCCGGAATCCGCGAGTGTCCACGACAGTCTCGGTGAAGCCTACCGTGCCAATGGACAGCGTGATCAAGCGATAAGCAGTTACCGCAGAGCCGCCGAGCTTGCGCCCGATGATGCGCGCCTGCGCGGGATTCTGAAGGAGCTGGAAGGCCAGTGAATCCAGGGCTGCCGTGATGCCGGAGCTGCGGGCTACACCCTCGGCGCTTCCTCGTACGGGTGTGGGAATTGGGGGGCGCGCACGTAGTGCCCGGGACGGATCTGTTCGGCAAGGCTGCGACAACTGAGCACAAGGATGAACGTACCCATGATTCGCTGGCTGTTCCTGGCGCTTGCCGCGCTGCCATTTTGCGCCGGGGCTATCGTCATCCGCGATGACGTTGACGATGCCCGATACCGGATCGACGGAACGGAGTTTCCTGCTCTGGCCGATATGCCGGGCGAGGGGCAGGGCGTTCTGATCGCTCCCAGATGGGTATTGACGGCGGCGCATGCAGCTCCGATGGAAGGGATGGGAGCCACAATCGCCATCAATGGAACGGAATACGGCGTAGAGCGCGTGTTCCTGCATTCCGGCTACAGGAGAATGCCTGAGGCCTTGGGCAAGGAGGCACTGGCAACGGGAAATCCCGCCAAGATCCACGCGTTCCTGGCCGAAACGGATGACATCGCACTGATCAGGCTTCAGGCACCCGTGAATGATGTGCAGCCCGTGCCGCTCTATCGAGGCACCGCTGAGGTCACACAGATCGCAGCGCTGATTGGGAAGGGCGCCACCGGCAATGGCGCCGTTGGGCTGGTGCCGGGCGGGCCGCATCGCACGACGCTGCGGCGTGCGTACAACGCCATTACTGGCGGTAACGATCGGTATCTCTGGTACCGTTTCGATGCTCCTCCGCATGGCCTGCCGCTTGAAGGCGTGCTGGGTAACGGCGACAGCGGCGGCCCTCTGATCATCAATAATCACGGAGCCTTGCAGCTGGTGGGCCTCGGTTCCTGGATCACTGCCGTTCCCGAGCACGCGCTTGAAGCGGGCTTCTATGGCCAGGTTGTCTACAACGTACGTGTATCTCGTTACATCGACTGGATAGAGAGCGTAATGCGCACCAGCGATGACGCGTCACGCTGATCCTCCGTTCGCCTCGATCTTTGGCGGGTAGGCGTGGTTGGACGCTCAGCGCATCGCGCATGTTGTCGAGGTGGACCGCGGGGCGGGAACCCGCCAGACCTGTTCACCCTCCTCGTCATCGCCGACGTAGAACGCGATGCGCCCATCCTCCTCGTAGCGGAGAGTAGGGCTGAAGGTAATGCTATCGATTTCGCTGCCCTTGCCGATGAAACGCATTTCGCCGCCACAGACAAAGTTCGAGCCGGGCGCCTCTCCCAGCGCGCCACAGTTCAGTGGCGAGGATTCGGCACGGTCCAGCTGCTTTACGCGAGGCTGGATGCGCCCTTGGTCAGCCAGTTCGCAGAAGTAGTCGGCGATGGTGTTTCGCATCTGGGCCTGCGATGGCATCCACGCCGGGCAACCGGATGCATCAGCTTTGCAGCTGCTTGCTGGCGCGGTGGAAGCAGGCCGCGGGGGCGATGCCGCGATTGCCATGGAGAGCGGCAGCTGGGACGCCGCGATGGCAAGCAACAGGCGCGCGGAGACGAGCATGCATATCCCTGGTCGGTTGAGCCCGGCATCGTAACGCAGGGAGCCAACCCTCACTCTTCTGGCTTCCGCGATGGCACGCTGTCGTCACGTTCGTGCCAGAGCGGCAGCTCGAGCGCGTGGCGCTTCAGCATGGCCTGGATGCACGCGTGTGCGTGGCCCCTTTCCGCGTGCTCACATTGGTCCAGAATTTCTGCAGCCAGCGTTTCAAACTGCGGCCAGAACTGCGCCGGATGCCGCACCTGCGCCAACCAGTGCACCAGCATCTCGGCCAGCGCATCAAGCTGCACCTGTATTTCAGGGCGGACGTTCATCCCGGGGGCGCACCCAGATCAAGTGCAACACGGTAGTGATGCCCGTCATCCCGAAGCAGGACGGTAAGGTCCGGCTGCAGCATGCCATCCACATGTAACGTTGCCTGGTCCTGCGCAGTGCGGGTCACCACGAATTCGTAGAAGCTGCGACCGAAGCGGTAGCTCAGTTCGAATGATGGCCAGTGATCGGGCAGGCACGGTGCAAGCGATAGACGATCACCTTCCCGACGTATGCCGAGCAGGGATTCCACCAGCAGGCGATACATCCAGCCGGCCGAGCCGGTGTACCACGTCCAGCCGCCGCGCCCGACATGAGGAGACACGGCGTATACATCCGCTGCCAACACATACGGTTCGACCCGGTAGGTCTGCACCGCTTCCGGGTCCAGCGTGTGATTGAGCGGATTGATCATGCCGGCCAGCTCCCAGGCACGCACCGCGTCTCCCTGCTGTGCGAATGCCATCGCCGCCCACACGGCCGCGTGGGTGTACTGGCCGCCATTCTCGCGCACGCCCGGTACGTAACCACGGATGTAGCCAGGGTCCTCCGTGGTCTGGTCGAAGGGCGGATCAAGCAGCTGGATCAGCTTGGCGTCCTTTCGCACCAGATGCGTGTACAGCGAATCCAGCGCCTGCGTGGCACGCTCAGGTGCGGCAACGCCTGACAGCACCGACCAGCTCTGGGAGATCGAATCGATGCGACATTCCTGGTTCTGTGACGAGCCCAACGGGGTGCCGTTGTCGAACCAAGCGCGGCGATACCATTCCCCGTCCCAGGCATGCAGTTCCAGGTTCTGGCGCAGGCTGTCGGCCTGCTGCTGGCACCATTGCGCACGGGAGGTGTCGCCACGCGCGTTGGCCACCCCGATGAAGCGGTGGAGCGTGTCGTGCAGGAAGAAACCGAGCCACACACTTTCACCGCGCTGCTGGTCGCCGACGCGGTTCATGCCGTCGTTCCAATCACCACTGCCCATCAACGGCAGGCCGCGCTCGCCGAGCAGCCGGCAACCGCGCTCGAGCGCGAGGACGCAATGTGCATACAGGCTGTCGCGCTGCGTCGAAGGGGTAGGCGTGTCGTAGTACCCTTCCTCTTCTGCGGTCACCGCGCGCCCCTCGATGAAACCGACCGTCTCGTCCAGCACGCTGGCATCGCCGGTGACCTCCAGGTAACGGCAGGCGCCATGGGGCAGCCACAGATAGTCGTCGGAGCAGCGCGTGCGCACCCCGCGACCTTGCGGCGGGTGCCACCAGTGCATCACATCGCCGTCGGTGAACTGGTGTGCGGCGCACAGCAGCAGGTGTTCGCGGGTCAGCTCCGGGCGAGCGTGTACGAGAGCGAGCGCGTCCTGCAGCTGGTCGCGGAAGCCGAACGCTCCGCCTGACTGGTAGTAGCCACTGCGCGCCAGGTAGCGGCAGCCCAGGGTCTGGTAGACCAGCCAGCCATTGGCCAGTGCGTCCAACGCCGGGTCCGGCGTACGTACCTGCACCGTGGCCAGCACATTGCGCCAATGGATGCGCACCGCGTCCAGCGCGTCGATGGCCTCCTGGGCGCCCTGGCGGCTTCGTGCCAGTGCCAGCGTTTCCTCGCGGTCGCGCCCCGCGCCGAGGCGGAACGTGGTTTCACTGCGGTCGCCCGGCGCCAGCTCCAGGGGCACCTGGATCGCCGCACAGGGATCCAGGCCCGCGCCCATCCGTCCATCCAGCCGTTCGCGCCGCAGCGCCGCCGGTGCCTGCAGGCTGCCGTTGCGGCCGATGAACTCCAGGCGATCACAGGTCCAGCCGCAGCCGTCGGCATCGGTGTCGAAGAAGGCCATCCGGCCGCCGAAGTCGGTGCTGTAGGTATTGCGCGCCAACAGCGCGCCGGTCTGCGGGTCGCGCTCGGTGACCACGTGCATGCGCGACTTCGCGCGCAGGTCACCCATCACCCACTCGACGTAGCCGATGGCCGACAGCCGCCGTGTCCTGCCCGACAGGTTGTGCAGGCGCAGGACCGAGAACTTCAGCGGCGCGGCGACGTCGACGAAGACCCACAGCTCACTGGCGATGCCGTCCTCGACATGCTCGTACACCGTGTAGCCGAATCCGTGACGCGTACGGTAGGCCCCGGTGCCCCTGCGCGGCAGCGGCATCGGCGACCAGACACGACCGGTGTCCTCGTCGCGCAGGTAGAACGCCTCGCCGCCCGTGTCCGAGACCGGGTCATTGAGCCAGGGCGTCAAGCGGAACTCGTGCGCATTCTCGAACCAGGTGTAGCCCGGCGCACTTTCGCTGACGACCGTTCCCAGGCGGGCGTTCGCGATCACGTTGGCCCAGGGCGCCGGCGTCGGCGCGTCTTCGCGCACCACCACGACATACTCGCGGCCGTCCTCACTGAAACAGCCGGTGCCGTTGTCGAACTGGCCGGCGCCGCGGTAGGGAAGGAACGGCCACGGGTCATCCATCTCCTCGTCGTGCCCGGCGCCCGGGGGCAAGCCTGCGTCGAGGCCCGCGTCTGCGACGATGGACAGCCCCGGCGTCGCCTCCGACGACAGTGCCAGTTCCTGCTGCACTGCCTGCGGCACCAGAGGCGGGATCCGTCGCGGAGGCGGCGGTTGGCGGCCGACCTGTGCGGCGAGGGTGCCGTCCTCGTCGCTGATCACCGCCCGTGCCACCGCCTGCAACAGGACGCGATCCTCGTGGGTCATGTTCTGCACCGGCCGCACGAAAATGCCGCCGGGGCGATCAAGCAGGCCCGTCTCCGAACTGGCGGCCACCATCCCCAGGATCTGGTCCTGCAGTTCCTGCCGATAGCCGGCCTTGCTGTCGTTCCAGATGACCAGGTCGGTGTTGAGTCCCTTCTGCCGCCAGTACGCGTGCGCCTGTACCAGCTGCCTGACCAGTTCCACGTTGTCCGCATCGGTGACCTTGAGCAGCACGATGGGCAGGTCACCCGAGATGGCATGGCTCCACAGCCCGGATTGTCCGCGCTGGTTCTGCAGGAGGACCCCGGCACCTGCGCGCAGCAGTGGACCGGCATACAGCACATGGGCGGCCAGACGCTCGTACAGCGCCGCCTCGGCCTGGCTGGCGTTGATCTGCCGGCGCACCACCTGGCTGTGCGTCCACGCCAGGTCGAAGACGCGGTCGGCCAGGCGGCGGTCACGGTATTTGTCCACCAGCACCTCGCAACCGGGGCGGTCGGCGCCGACGCCATACACCATGTCCAGCTGCGCGGTCTGCTCGGGCTCAAGCACCACACGGACACGGATCGCCACGATCGGGTCGAGCACCGAACCGTCCGTGCCGGAAAGATCGGCATCGGAGGTCAATGCCTGCGGCGTCCGCGGCGTATTGCCACGGCCCAGGAAGCGCGCACGGTCGGTTTCGTAGGAGATCGCCACCACCTCGGCGTCATGCACCGCAACCAGATGGAACATCCACGGCGGCACCTCATCGTGCGAACGGGGCCGACGCGTGCACAGCACGGCCTGCTTGGCGGCCAGAATCTCGCTCTGCACGAACAGGTTGCTGAAGGCCGGATGCGCATCATCGGCCGCGGCGG
This sequence comes from Stenotrophomonas sp. YIM B13575, assembly GCF_042787595.1. Classification (NCBI taxonomy): domain Bacteria; kingdom Pseudomonadati; phylum Pseudomonadota; class Gammaproteobacteria; order Lysobacterales; family Lysobacteraceae; genus Stenotrophomonas; species Stenotrophomonas sp. YIM B13575. Next base: position 142,583 of record NZ_JBHZOP010000012.1, read on the forward strand.
GTGCCAGCACCACTTCGGCATAGGTGGTGATCTCCACCGTGCGCGGGCGACGGCTGCGGTTGGTCAGGCGCAGGCGCCTGAGCTCGATGTCGTCCTCGGCGGAGATGGCCACCTGCAGATGGCTCTCGCAGCCGCGGCGGGTACCACGGAACTCTGCCTTGGCGTCAGAGAAGATCGCCTCGTAATTGTCCACCGCCACGCAGGTGGGCTGGTACGCGGCAGACCAGAACTCGCCGCTGTCCACATCACGCAGATAGCAGAACGACCCCCAGGCATCGGTGGTGCCGTCCTCGCGCCAGCGGGTCAGCGACAGATCGCCGTGGCGGCTGTAGCCGCCGCCGGCATGGGTCAGCATGCCGTGGTAGCGTCCGTTGGACAGCAGCTGCACCTCCGGGCGCGGGCCGCCCGGGTCCCGCAGTACGCGCAGCGCCGTCTCGTCCTCGGCCGTGGCCGAGTGCTCGCCCAGCGCTTCCACCTCATGCGGGTGGAAGACGCCGATGCGCGGGATGCGTTCCTGCAGCAACAGCAAGGTGGCCTGGAACTCGACATCGGCAAGGAAGCGGCGCTGCATCGGCTGGTCGCGCAACAGGTAATCCAGCGACAGCAGGCCCATGCCCTGGTGGTGGGCCATGAACGAACGCAACAGCACGTGATCCTGCCCCGGCGGCAGCCGGGCAGGGGTGTAGTCGATCGCCTCGTACATTCCAAAGCGCCCGGCAAACCCCAATCCCTCCAGTACCTGCAGGTTCTGGCAGGCCGCTTCCGGCGCCACCATCAGCGCCATCATGCTGGCATAGGGCGCGATGACCCGATCCTGGCCCAGGCCGCGCTTCAGCCCCAACCCCGGTACGCCGAACGCCCGGTACTGGTAGTTCAGGCGGGCATCGACGGCGTTGTAGCCGGACTCGGACACGCCCCACGGCAGGTTCAGGGTCCGCCCGTAGACGATCTGCGCCTCGACCGCATGCCGTGTGGTCTGGTCCAGCAGCGTATCCGGATAGCTGGGCATCACCAGCTGCGGCATGAGGTACTCGAACATCGAGCCACTCCATGACAGCAGCGTCGGCGTGCCGTTGACCTCGGTGAGCATCCGGCCGAGCGCAAACCAGCTCTCCTGCGCCAGCTGGCCCTGGGCGATGGCGACGAAGGCGCACAGCCGTGCTTCGGAGGCCAGCAGGTCGTAGAAGCTGTTGTCGAGGCGATGGTCGTCGACGTTGTAGCCGATCGAAAGCAGGTTGCGGGTGCGGTAGAACAGGAACCCGTATTCCATCAGCGAGAACTGCCCGGCGCGGTGCGCAAGGGCCTGCAACTGCTGGATGCGCGCACGGGCATCCGCACCGGCGGTGCCGCGCCGCGCAGCCAGCTGGCGCAGGCTGGGCACCGGTGCTTCGTCGTCCGCATTGGCATCGGCAGGGAGACTGGCAAGCGACGCGTGGGCGGCATGGCATTCGGCGGCGAACAGGGTCGGCCAGTGCAGCTCGCCTTCCTCGGGCGATGGCGGCGCGGGCCACTGCGCCAGCACGACGTCGGCCAGGCCGACCAGTTCCTGCAGGCGGACGAGAATCTCCGCCGTTCCGACAGGGCGGTCGACACGCGTTGAGGCCAGACGCTGGCGCAGATGGTTGAGCGCCTCGACCAGTGCTGCATCGTCGCGGCGATGGCGCTGCCGTTCCTCTTCCAGCACGCCGAGCGTATCGGCCAGGCCATCGAAGGTGTGCGGCGCCAGCACCGGCGCATCCACCAGCGCGAGCAGGCCCTGGCGCAGCGTCAGCAGATGCCCGGCAAGATTGCCGCTGTCCACGGTGGAAACGTAGCGCGGCGGCAGCGGCGCCAGGGTTTCAGTGTCGTACCAGTTCAGGAAGTGGCCGCGATGGCGCGGCAGCTGGTCCAGCGTGTCGAAGGTGAGGGCCGTACGTTCAGCGACCGCGCCCAGCTGCAGATAGCCGAAATCCCATGCCGACAGATTGGCCAGCAGGGACAGGCCGATGTTGGTTGGCGAGGTGCGGCGTGCCACCACCAGCGACGGATGCTCCTGGATGTTGTCCGGTGGCAACCAATGGTCCTGCTCGCGCACCCAGGCCTGGAAGAAGGACCAGGTGCGCCGCGCCAGCCGGCCCAGGAACGCCCGCTGCGTTACCGAAAGCTCCGCCACGCTCGCGGCCGGCGGCCGGCCCAGCCACGCCATCAACGCGGGGGCAAAGGCCCAGGCCAACAGCAAGGGCAGGGCGAACGGCAGCGCCTGCGGACGCACGCTGGCGACCACAACCACCAAGGCGATCGCCAGCAGTGAGGCCGGCGCCATCACCCGCCATTCCGCGCCGCGGTCGCTGCCGAGACGGCGCTCGACTTCGCTTGAAGGGTTCCACTGCAGCAGGTGGCGGCGCGTGACGGCCATGCGCCAGAGCGTGCGCAGCACCGCGTCGCTCGCCAGCAATGCTTCGAAGGGCAGGCACGCGACCTGGGTGGACGCGCGCAGCAGCGATTGCAGCGTGCCGCGCCCGACCTTGATGTAATGCGCTTCCAGCGGCGTGTCGTCCGGAACGCTCAGGGCATCGCGCAGCATGCCTATCAGCGGCGGCGCGTACCACAGTGCCAGCACCCATGCCGTCCATGCAGCAGGGTTTCCGGCATACAGCCAGCCCACCACCAGCAAGACCAGCGCAGCAATCGGCACCAGGCTGCGGCGCAGGTTGTCCAGCAACTTGCCGCGCGACAGCAGACTGAGCCGGTTGCGTTCCCATCCCTGGCCCGGGCGCGGCGTCCACGGCATCAACCACGGCAACAGCTGCCAGTCACCGCGGATCCAGCGTGCACGGCGCTTGGTGTCGGCGGCGTAGCGCTCGGGGTAGTCCTCGTACAGGCGCACATCGCTGACCAGGCCCGCACGTGCATAGCAGCCTTCCAGCAGGTCGTGGCTGAGGATGCGGTTCTCGGGCAGGCGACCCTCGAGCGCGTGCTCGAAGGCCTCGACGTCATAGATGCCCTTGCCGACGAACGAGCCCTCGTCGAACAGATCCTGGTAGACGTCCGAGACCATGCGCGTATAAGGATCGATGCCAGGTTCGCTGCCGAACATCCGGGCAAAACGCGAAGTACGGCGCCGGCCCAGGCTGGTGCCGACGCTGGGCTGCAGGATGCCGTAGCCCTCCACCACGCGTTGCAGCGTGGGATCGAAGCGCGGGCGGTTGAGTGGGTGCGCCAGGGTGGCGACGAACGCGCGTGCCGCATCCCGCGGAAGTTGTGTATCCGAATCCAGCGTGATGACGTAGCGGACGCCGATCAGCGCAGCCGCGTCACCGACGATGCGCATGAACGCGGCCGCATCGCCCAGACGGAGCAGGGCATTGAGTGCCGCCAGCTTGCCGCGCTTGCGCTCGTGTCCCATCCACACGCCTTCACCCGGGTTCCATTGCCTGGGGCGGTGCAGCAGGTAGAAACGATCGCCGCGCTCGGGCGCGTAGCGCCTGTTCAATTCCTCGATACGTGCCGTGGCGTGCGCAAGCAGGGTGTCGTCCGTCGCCGCCGTGGCCTCCGCCGCGTCGAGAAAGTCCGTCAGCAGCACGAAGCGCAGCTGAGGATCACGATTGGCCAGGAACCGCACCTCCAGCGCTTCGACCAGCACGTCGATTCCGTCGATGCTGGACAGCATCGAGGGGACCGCGACCACGGTGGCGCAGGCGGCAGGGATGCCTTCGCTGAAGTCCAGCTTGGGCAGCGGCCTGGGGGCGACCAGCACCGTTGCGGTCCAGTTCACCAGCACGATGCCCAGCTCACTGAAAACCAGCAGTGCGAGCAGCGCGGCCAGCCAGAGCGGCACCGAACCACTGCCGGTTGCCAGCAGGCCCGCGGTGGCCAGCACCGCCAGCAGGGCGATCGGCAGCAGGTACAGCGCAAGCGGCACGCGATGTGCCAGTCGCCGTGCCTTGCGGTGGCGCGGTGCTGCCTCGGCCACTGCTTCCACGGTGGCGTCCACGCCCTCGCCAACCAGCCAGTAGCCCACGTGCGTACGTGGCCCCTCCGGCGGTGTTGCCGTCCGTGCCAGGTCCAGCGCGATGGTGGCAACGCACTCCTCTGCCATGCGGCTGCCGCGGGCGATCTTCTCCACCACATGGCGGTAGGCGTCGCGGGTGGCAAAATCCATCTGCGCATAGACGGCCATCGGGTCTTCGCGCAGCCGCTGCTCCACCACACTCATCTCTTCGACAAACGTGCGCCAATCCATGGTGGAGAGAAAGCGCAGGCTGCCGATGCTGTTGCCGATCGACACCTGGTCGGCCGCCTGCTGCTGCCCCTCGGCGGCGACCAGCTCGTCGACGCGCTGCCCGGCCGCTGCAGCCCACTGTTCCAGCCACGCGACGGGCATGGCCCAGGCACCGCCGCGCCCATGCAGCGAGCGCGTCAGCTCGGCGATGAACGCGCCGGTCAACGGCGGCGTGGATCGTGCCATGTCCGCAACCACCAGGACCACATCGGTCGGGGTCTCGGAAGCGGCTTGATTGAGGCTGTCCGCCCATTGCGAAGCGAGGCGACGGTCGGTTCCATCGCGCATCACCCGCGCCGCCATGCGCCGCAGGTTCTCCAGCAGCGCCAGGCGCAGCATGATGGGAACCGCCCACAGCTCGCCCAGGCTCAGCGGCGCGAGCGATTGGTACGAAGCGATGAAACGGCCCAGCGTGTCCGCGTCAATGCGGCCGTCACCGTGCGCGATGGCCTGCATCGACAGCTCATACACCCGCGGCAACCCGGCCGAGGGGCCCGAGACAAGGGACGGCAGCTGCCGGCTGTAGCCGCGCGGCAGGTGGCGCCGCGCGGTCTGGATCTGTTCCTCAACCAGGTAGTAGTTGTCGAGCAGCCATTCCCCCGCCGGGGTTACCGGCCGCTGTTCGCGTACCACGCTGCTGAGCAGCGAATTGGCGTCTTCCAGCACCCGCTCGTTGGCCTGCAGGCGTTCGAGCAGGCGCTCCGGGCCGGGTCGCATCCGCACGCGGTGCTGGCGCGCCAGCGCGCGGCCGTACACCTCCATCTGTTCAACGCTGTACAGCGCGGCACGCAGTGGGCCCTCGGTGGCCTCGATGGCCGGGACCGAGGCCTGGTGTTCACGCCAGCGCCAACGCACACGACGACGCAGGCGCAGCCAGCGGCCAAATAGACGACGAAGGTGGGGCATGGGCTACCAAGGGGGAGGGTGCGTCCTGCATGGTTGCATTGCAGGTGCCGTGGTAGCTGTGAAGGCCGGGTTACCGGTCCTTGATGGCGGATTCGAGCCCCCGGGGCGGAACTCCCTCGCTCCATTCACCCCGCAGCAGCGAGAATGTGTCAACGGGTACGCTCTGCTGCGTGCCGCTTACTGCCTGCAGGATCGCGAAGATGTCCAACACCCCCTTTGGCGAATCGTCATGTGCTGCCGCCGCCAGCGGCTGCGTCGAGGTGCGCGGCGCGCGCGAGCACAACCTCAGGAATGTCGATGTCTCCATTCCGCGCAACGCACTGGTGGTGTTCTCTGGAGTATCGGGTTCTGGCAAGTCATCGTTGGCCTTCGGTACCGTCTTCGCCGAGGCGCAGCGGCGCTACTTCGAATCCGTAGCGCCATATGCACGCCGCCTGATCGACCAGGCGGGAGTGCCCGATGTGGATGCCATCGACGGTCTGCCGCCGGCGGTCGCCCTGCAGCAGCAGCGCGGCGCCAGCAATGCACGTTCATCGGTGGGCAGTGTCACCACGCTGTCCAGCCTGGTGCGCATGATGTACTCGCGTGCAGGTGCATACCCGGCCAACCAGCCCATGCTGTACGCCGAGGACTTCTCACCGAATACGCCACAGGGCGCCTGCAGCACCTGCCACGGCCTTGGGCACGTCTACGAGGTGACCGAAGCGCTGATGGTTCCGGATCCGTCGCTGAGCATCCGCGAACGCGCCATCGCCTCCTGGCCGCCGGCATGGCATGGCCAGAACCTGCGCGACATCCTGGTCACGCTCGGCTACGACATCGACATACCGTGGAAGAAGCTGCCGAAGAAGGACCGGGAGTGGATCCTGTTCACCGAGGAGACGCCGACCGTGCCGGTCTATGCCGGCTTCACGCCCGCCGAAACCCGTGCCGCGCTCAAGCGCAAGCTGGAGCCAAGCTACATGGGCACGTATACCGGCGCCCGTCGCTACGTGCTGCACACGTTTGCCAATACCCAGAGCGCGTTGATGAGGAAGCGGGTCTCCCGCTACATGGAAGGCAAGCTGTGCCCGGCCTGTCACGGAAAGCGCCTGAAGCCGGAGGCACTTTCGGTCACCTTCTCGGGCGTGGATATCGGTGAATTCATGCGCCTGCCGCTGGATCAACTGGCGGATCTACTGGAGCCCATCGCTCAGGGCGACTTCAGCGCACACAGCCGGGGTGAACGCACCAGCAGAAGCGCCACCCGCCGCGACCGCACCACGCGGGCAGCGAGCGGTCGTCCTGTCCATGCTTCGGCCCCCGACGTACGGCTGACCTCTGCCCTGTCGGAGGAGAAACGTCTGGCTGCACAGCGGCTTGCAGGCGGTGTCATGGCGCGTGTACACCAGCTGCGAGGCCTGGGCTTGGGGTACCTCTCGCTGGATCGCGCCACGCCAACGCTATCGGCTGGCGAACTACAGCGTCTGCGGCTGGCCACCCAGCTCAGCTCCTTGCTGTTTGGGGTGCTGTACGTGCTCGACGAGCCCTCGGCTGGCCTGCATCCCGCCGACAGTCAGGCGCTGTACGACGCGCTGGACCGGCTGCGTGACGGCGGGAACTCGGTGTTCGTTGTCGAACATGATCTGGAGCTGATGCGCCGCGCGCAGTGGCTGGTGGATGTCGGCCCTGAGGCGGGCGAGCATGGCGGGCGCGTGCTCTACAGCGGCGAGCCCGAAGGCCTGCGGCACGTGCAGGATTCACGCACGGCCCGGTACCTGTTCGACCAGGTGCCTGCGGCCGCCAGCCGGCAGCGCAGTGCCAACAGTTGGCTGGAGCTGAAGGGCATCCACCGCCACAACCTGCGGGGTGTGGATGCGCAGGTGCCGCTGGGGCTGCTGACCGCAGTGACCGGCATTTCGGGCTCCGGCAAGTCCAGCCTGATGGCGCAGGCACTGCCTGAGCTGATGCTGCTGCACCTGGGGCATGAGCCCGCAGACGATGGAGCGGAGGGCACGCCTACGGAAGGGCCGGCCGTGATCGAAACCACGCGAGGCCAGCTTGCAGGTGATGTGGACGCCATCCAGCGGGTCGTGCAGGTGGACCAGAAGCCCATCGGCCGCACGCCACGCTCCAACCTGGCCACCTATACCGGCCTGTTCGACCACGTGCGCAAGCTGTACGCGGCGACACCCGATGCGCGCCGCCGTCGCTTCGATGCGGGCCGCTTCTCGTTCAATGTTGCCAAGGGCCGATGCGAGACCTGCGAGGGCGAAGGGTTCGTCAGCGTCGAGCTGTTGTTCATGCCCAGCGTCTATGCGCCTTGCCCCACCTGCCACGGCGCCCGCTACAACGAGGCCACGTTGAAGGTGTTGTGGAACGGCCGCAACATCGCCGAGGTCCTGCAGATGACGGTTGAGCAGGCGCATGCGTTCTTCATCGAGGAGGATGCCATTGCCCGCCCGCTGCAGTTGCTGCAGGACATCGGACTGGGATACCTGCGACTGGGCCAACCGGCCACGGAACTGTCAGGCGGTGAAGCACAACGTATCAAGCTGGCCACCGAGCTGCAGCGCAGCCAGCGTGGGCGCACGCTTTACGTGCTGGACGAGCCCACCACCGGCCTGCATGCGTCGGACGTGGACAGGCTGCTTGTCCAGCTGCAGCGGCTGGTGGAGGCCGGAAATACGGTGGTGATGATCGAGCACGACATGCGTGCCGTCGCGCAGGCGGACTGGGTGATCGACCTCGGGCCGGGCGCCGGTGCTGCGGGTGGCACCATTGTGGCGAAGGGAACGCCGCAACAAGTGGCCCGCGCCAAAGGCAGCAGGACGGCGCCTTTCCTTGCGCGGGAGCTGGGGCAGGGCGGCTGATCGAGGGTCGGACGCATTGGACGAAGACGCCGGGCGCGACCGAGGAGTCGGCGCCCGATGTCCTGCTGCCGGAGCCTACTTTGTCGAGCTGATCGCTTCCTTGGCCGCTTGGTCGATCGTGTGGGCGACCACCTTGGGCTGCGTCATGAAGACCGCATGGCTTGCCGAAACCCTGGTGATGCGGGCGTTGATGCGCTCGGCCATGTGGATGAGCATCGCCTGGTCGAATGCCTGGTCTTCGGTGGCAATGACGGCCCAGCTGGGTTTCGTCCGCCAGGCGGCCTGTGTCAGCTTCGTGGCGAACGCCGACATGTTGATGGGCACCTGCGAGTCGCGCAGGAATGCGGCGTCAGCGTCCGTGGTGTCGTGTGCGAAGCCGGCCTTGAACGCGGTCTGGCTGATGAATCCGAAGCCGTCGCTCCCGGTTTCAATGACGAACCTGGGGGTGGGGGCGAACCCTTCGTACTGCTGTGCGGTGGTCTCACCTGCATCCGGTGCCAGCGCGGATACATAGACCAGGCCTGCCACCTTGCCGTGCACGCCGGCTTCGGTGATCACGGTGCCGCCCCAGGAATGGCCGACCAGGATAGTGGGACCATCCTGTCGGTCGAGCACGCGCTGGGTGGCCTTCACGTCATCGGCAAGCGAGGTCAGCGGGTTCTGCACGATCGATACACGGTAGCCGAGCGCGGTCAGCTCGTTGTAGACCGGACGCCAGCCCGCGCCATCGGCAAAGGCGCCATGGACCAGGACGACGTTCTTCACCCGGCCGGCATCGCCAGCGGCGGCATCGGCGGCCTGTGTGGACGGGCTGAAGCCGGCCGCCAGGGCGGCGGCGAGCACGGCGGAAATGAGCTTGGACATGTGTGTTATCCCAGGTGGTGATGGTCGGCAGGGCAACTTTGCGCTGAGCGGCAGGATCATGGGTTGCATGGAATCCTGATAACTTGATCCAGCGTACTGATTGGCGTGGGGGCAAGGCCGGACGTGATCAGCGCTCGGCCAAGCGGAAGCCTGCCTACACCGTCGGCACCGTTCCGCCGTCGATGATGTGCTCCGATCCCGAAATGGAGGCCCCACGGGGCGAGACCAGGAACGCGATGAGATCGGCCACTTCGCTCGGTTTGGCCGGGCGCCCCAACGGAATCCCGCCCAGCGCATCCATGACCATCTGCCTGGCACCTTCGTAGTCGGTGCCGGCATTGGCGGCGATGCCGCCGAGGAAATCGACCGCAGCTTCCGTCTCGATCCAACCCGGCGAGACACGGATCACGCGCACGCCCTTGGGGGTCACTTCCTTGGACAGGGCCTTGCTGTAGGTGGACAACGCCGCCTTCGCGGCGGCGTAGGCGATCGTGGCGTCATGCAGCGGCAGCATGCGCTGGATCGACGACACATGCAGGATCACACCGTCCCCCTGCGCGATCATCGCGGGGAGCAATGCACGATCCATCCGCACGGCCGACATCAGGTTCAGATCGAGCGCCGTGGCCCATTCGGCATCGTCCAGCCTGGCAAAGCCACCAGCAGGCGCCGAAGAGCCACCGACCACGTTGATGAGGATGTCGATTCCATGGAGCTTTTCCTGCGCCGCCTCGACCGCTTCGCGTACCCCGTGCGCCGTCGCGAGATCGGCCGCCACGTAGTGGACGCCCTCGACAGGCTGCTTCGGAATCGAGCGTGCCGTCGCGACGACCCGGGCATCAAGCTGGGACAGCAGTTCGACGACAGCCGCGCCGACGCCGCGCGTGCCGCCCGTTACCAGGATGCGCTTTCCCGCCAGTTGGAGATCGAAATTCATGGCGCGACCTCCAGTGAGGCGATCTTGCCGCGCTCCAGCACGAAGACGTAACGCAGGTCCAGCGGGCTGCCGGGAAAGTTGCCCGACACCCGGCAGGTAACGACGTGGGAGCGCCCCTGGGTTTCCAGAGTGTGAGGTTGGGTCGTATAGGTGTACCTGGCAGATGCCTCGTTCTTCCAGGCTTCGATCGCGGCCGCGCCGGAATGGGTGTTGCCCTCATCAAGGACTAAACCCTCCCTGGTGAAGCAGGAGGCTACCGCATGACCGCTCTGGTGGTCGGCGGCGAAGTAGGCTGCGATCGGCGCGGGCAGGTCCAGATCTTTCATTGCAATGCTCCGTTTGGGGTGTGCGGAGCTAGATTGATTGCTTTCCTGCGGTTAGAGAATCACCTATTATCCGATCAGGCCATGTAGGAATCAGTGCACAATGCGCGGCTCCGAATTTGCGGAACTCAAGGCCTTTGTGGCCGTGGTCGAGCGCGGCAGCTTCGCGCGGGCTGCCGATCATCTGGGCCTGTCACGGTCGGCCCTCAGTCAGATCATCCGCCAGTTGGAAGCCCGGCTGCGCGTGCGCCTGTTGAACCGCACCACACGCAGCGTCTCGCCGACCGAGCCCGGTCGGCGGCTGCATGAGCGCATGGCCCCCATGCTTCGCGAGATGGACGAAGCCGTGGCGCAGGCAATGGGCGCGAGTGCGCGTGCGGCGGGAACCCTGCGTATCAACACCCTGAGCATGGGCGCCAAGCGCGTGCTCGCGCCACGGTTGGGACGTTTCGCGCAGGCCAACCCCGATGTCGTTCTCGATATCGTGATAGATGATGGCCTCAGCGACATCGCGGGAGAGGGATTCGATGCCGGCATACGGGTAGGTGGGCGGCTGCAGAATGACATGGTGGCGGTCCGGCTGACTCCAGATTTCGAGCTGCTTGCCGTAGCTTCGCCCGAATATCTTGCCCGGCATGGCACACCCAGGACGCCGGCGGATCTGAGCCGCCACGCCTGTATCAACTGGCGCTTTCCGGGCAGCGGCAAGGTCGCGGGCTGGCCGTTCAAGAAGAAGGACAAGGCGATCGAGTTCTTCGGTGATGGAAAGGTGATCTCGAACCATCAGGACATCATCGTGCCCGCCGCGCTGCAGGGACTTGGAATCCTGTACGCCTACAACGACAGTGACATAGCGGACGCCCTGCGCGATGGACGGCTCAAACGCGTACTTGCCGATTGGTCGCCGACGGTGCCCGGCCTCTTCCTCTACTATTCCAGCCGGCGTCACATGCTGCCGGCACTGCGTGCTTTCATTGATTGCCTGCTTGATCAGGACGTTGGCAGCGACGCGCCCACCCAACCAGGCCTTTCCGGCTGATCGTCCCGCTGGAGGTCCAGATCCTCGATGCCTGCTTTCGACCCAAAGCGATCTCCCTTGGCGGGGGCACGCTTCACCTTGGAGACCACGATGCCTGATGTCGTCGCGCCTGCAGAGATCGGACAGCGCCTGTTGCTCCGCACCAGTCTCAGCGTTGCATCGATCGTGCTGATGTTCGTGGTTCCATCGGCCCCTGCGCAGGAGGTTTCACCTGCAATCCAGTCCCGGATTGCCCGGGTGGAGCAGGGTCTTTCCAGTCGCGTAATCGTCAAGGGCGCCACCGGCCAAAAGGCGTCGATTGCCACACGCATGGCCTTCCACGCTGTTCCAGCGGTCAGCATTGCGCTCATCAACGATGGGCATGTCGAATGGACGCGGAGCTACGGCGTGCTCGATACGACCGGTCAACGCGCGGCCACACCTGCAAGCCTGTTTCAGGCTGGCTCAATCAGCAAGCCTGTCAGTGCACTGGGCGCGCTGCGCCTGGTTGAGCAGGGCAAGCTGTCGCTGGACGCTCCTGCGAACGGTCAGCTCAGCAGCTGGAAGATTCCGGAGAACGCGTTCACCCGGCAAAGCCCCGTCACGCTACGCGGTCTGCTCAACCACAGTGCCGGCATCAACGTCCATGGCTTCTACGGCTACGCAAAGGGCCAACGGGTACCGTCGCTGCTGCAGGTGCTGGATGGTGTGGCGCCAGCGAACTCCGAGGCGGTTCGTGTGGAGGCCAGGCCCGGCACCGGTTGGAAGTACTCCGGGGGTGGCTACAGCGTTGTCCAGCTGATGATGACCGAATCCGGCGGGAAGCCATTCCCCGAGTTGATGCAGGCGTTGGTCCTCGGACCGCTGGACATGGACGACAGTACGTTCGCCATGACACTGCCGCCAGCATGGCAGGCGCGGGCCGCAACGGGCCATGACAGCAACGGAACGCCCCTCGCCGGCGGTTGGCACGTCTATCCGCAGTCGGCAGCAGCCGCGCTCTGGAGCACTCCAGCGGATCTGGCCAAGGTGGTCGTCGACATCCAGCAGGCGCAGTCCGGAAAGCCCGGAAAGGTGCTGTCCAGTGCGATGACCTCCACAATGCTGAGCCGGGGTCTGGGTGAGTACGGCCTCGGGCTGTACGTTGAAGAGCTTGGCGCGGGCAGCAGCTTTTCCCACTCGGGAGGTACGGATGGGTTCCGCTCGCAGCTGTATGGCTACACCCACACCGGGCAGGGCGTGGTGGTCATGACCAATAGCGATAACGGCGCTGCTCTGATCGATGAGATTCTTGTCAGCGTGGCGGCAGAGTATGGCTGGCCGGAGTTCCAGATCATCGAGAAAGCTGCGTTGGCAGCCGACCCAGCGGCCAACGCGACGTATGCGGGCGACTACACTCTGGTGGGCAAGCCTGCGCAGATCATTGCCGAAGGAGACCGCCTGTATCTCCAGAGCGAACTGTTCAGCAAGCGGCCGATGCAGCTGTTTGCGGAGTCAAAGACCCGGTTCTTCATGACCGCACAGGACATGACGGTCGAATTCCAGCAGGCAGGCAGCACGAGGCCAGGCAGCTTTTCGCTGAAGCGCGGGAACAGCACCTACGTCGCCATGCGGGCGGATTAGTTGCGAAGCCAGTACCACTCGGATGTCCGCTTCCGGCCGGAGTCGCACACGCGCGGGGGCAACGCGCTTTCAAGGGTATCGAGTGTCCACCCACCCGCGATGCCTGACTTCGTCAGAATCTACGGCAACTCGACAACAACCTTGCCCTTTGCCCGCCCGCTCTCCACATAAGCCAACGCGCCTTGGGTGTCCTGGAACGGAAACACCCGGTCAATGACCGGGCGGATCACACCGGACTCGACCAGCGGGGTGATCCCGCGCAACTGCTGCCCGTCGGCGCGCATGAAGACAAAGGTGTAGGTCACGCCTTTCTGCCTGGCCTTGCTGCGGATGCCACGGCTGAGCAGGCGCAGGACCTGCTTGAGCGGCCAGCCGAGCCCGCGCGCGGCGGCAAAGGCCGGCGTCGGTGGCCCGGAGATGGAGATGAGATGTCCGCCCGGCTTGAGGATCTGCAGAGAGCGCTCCAGCTCCTCTTTACCCAGGCTGTTGAGCACCACATCGTAGTCGCGGAGTTCGGAGGCGACGTCCTGCTGCCTGTAATCGATGACGACATCCGCGCCCAGCGCCTTCACCCACGCGACGTTGGCCGTGCTGGTCGTGGTCGCCACGAAGGCTCCCAGATGCTTGGCCAGTTGGATGGCCACGGTGCCGACGCCGCCGGAGCCGGCCTGGATGAACACCTTCTGTCCTGGCTTCAGCTGTGCGGTTTCCACAAGCGTCTGCCACGCGGTCAGTGCGACCAGCGGCAGCGAGGCGGCCTCCACCATGCTGAGGTTGCCGGGCTTTGGCGCCACAGAGCCCGCGTTGACCGCGATGAACCCGGCGAACGTGCCGATGCGATCATCGTCGGGACGTGCATATACCTCATCGCCCGGTTTGAACTGGGAAACGCCCGCGCCCACACGCTCCACCGTACCGGCCAGGTCGTTGCCCAGGATCAGCGGCAGGCGATACGGCAGGACCGCCTTGAACTCGCCACGCCGGATCTTCGTGTCCAGCGCGTTGACGCTGGCCGCGTGCACGCGGATGAGTACATCGCCGTCGCGCAGCGGTGGCGTTGGTACCTCTCCGATGCGCCCCGTTTCCTTCTTGCCATACCGGTCGATGAGGAAGGCTTTCATGCGCGGTAGCGCTCCGCTGCCTGCGCCTGGCGGAGATCCGAGAGCAGGCCCTGGCGCGATGCCTCCAGCGTGTCCCAGCGTTCGGCCACATGCAGCGGCGGAATGGTCACCGGTTCGCGGCGATCAAAGCCGACCAGGGCGGCATCGACCAGTTCGCCAACGTCCATCACTTCGGGCAGCGTGTTGATGTCGATGCCGGCACGCTCCCAGATCTCGGTGCGGGTGGCCGCCGGCAGGACGGCCTGCACGTAGACGCCCTTGGGCGACAGTTCCAGGCTCAGGCCCTGCGACAGGAACAGCACGAAGGCTTTGGTCGCGCCGTAGACGGTCATGCCAAGCTCCGGTGCCAGGCCGACTACCGAGCCGATGTTGACGATCGCGCCTTCGCCGGCGGTGGCCAATCGCGGTGCAATGGCAGCGGCCAGGCGCGTCAGGGCGAGGGTGTTCAGTGTTACCAGTTGGTCGATGCTGTCGGCCGATTGCGCGGTGAAGCCACCGGACTGGGCGATGCCTGCGTTGTTGATCAGGATGCCGATACGGGCATCGTCACGCAGGCGGGCTTCCACGGCGGCCAGATCGCTGCGCTGGGTGAGATCGGCCGGCAGGACGTCTACGGCGACCCCGGTGTCCTGGCGCAGGCGCGCGGCCAGTGTTTCCAGACGCGTCCTGTCGCGCGCAACCAGCACCAGGTCGTGTCCGCGGCGTGCGAAGCGTTCGGCGTAAACGGTGCCGATGCCGCTGGAGGCGCCGGTGATGAGGACGATGGGAAGCTGGCTCATGGTGTGTCTCTTGGAATTGGAAGGGGCGAACGGGGTGTGCAGCGTGGCGCTGTCGAACGGGTTACTGCGGCGCCGTATCGGTCAATGCGGGGTAGTCGGTGTAACCCTCCGCACCGCCGCCGTACAACGTCGCTGGATTCAACGCGTTCAACGGCGCGCCGGTTTTCAGGCGTTCGACCAGATCGGGATTGCTGATGAAGGCACGGCCAAACGCGACCAGGTCTGCTTTGCCAGCGGCAAGCCGTGCGTTGGCCAGTTCGAGGTCGTAGCCATTGTTGGCCAGGTAGGTGCCGGTGAAACGCCGGCGCAGGCTGTCAAAGTCGAACGGCGCTACGTCGCGCGGGCCACCGGTAGCACCTTCCACCACGTGCAGGTACACGATGCCCAGAGCGCTGAGCTGATCAACGATGTAGTCGTACTGCGGCTGCGGGTCGCTGACGGTGGAAATCGCGTTGGCCGGAGAAACCGGCGAGATGCGCACACCGGTACGATCGGCGCCGATCTCCTGCGCCACGGCGGCGGTGACGTCCAGCAGCAGGCGCGCGCGGTTCTCGACCGAGCCGCCGTACGCATCGGTGCGCTGGTTGGCGCCGTCCTTGATGAACTGTTCCAGCAGGTAGCCGTTCGCACCGTGGATTTCGACCCCATCGAAGCCGGCGGCGATGGCATTGGCGGCGGCCCGGCGGAAGTCGTTGACGATGGCCGGCAGTTCGTCGATCTCCAATGCGCGCGGCTCGGACACATCAACAAAGCCGTTGTGCACGAACGTCTTGGTCTGCGCACGGATCGCCGAGGCGGAGACGGGCGCGGCGTGGCCGGGCTGCAGATCCACGTGCGAGATGCGGCCCACGTGCCAGAGCTGCACGAAGATGTGCCCGCCACGTGCGTGCACGGCGTCGGTGACCTGGCGCCAGCCGTCGATCTGATCCTGCGTGTAGAGCCCGGGCGTGTCCTGGTAGCCCTGGGCCTGGGCCGAGATCTGGGTGGCCTCGGTGATGATCAGGCCGGCCGAGGCCCGCTGGGCGTAGTAGGTGGATGCCAGTGGGCTGGGCACCAGGCCGGCATCGGCGCGGTTGCGCGTCAGCGGTGCCATCACGATACGGTTGGCCAGCGTCAGCGGGCCAAGGGGGTAGGGCTGGAACAGTGTCGTGGTCGTCATGTGATGTGGGGCTGGTGGTCGTTGCCGCAATGATGATGACCGTAATCCATGATGTCAATGGTTTGATGATGAACGTAATCAATACGTGCTAGACTGCCGTCCTTCCGCAGCACAGCCCCTGGGGCATCGGGTCATGAAGGTCACCAAGGCACAAGCGCAGGCCAACCGGGCGCACATTGTCGAAACCGCATCCACGCTCTTCAGGGAGCGGGGCTACGACGGTGTAGGCGTCGCAGACCTGATGGCGGCTGCAGGCTTTACCCACGGTGGCTTCTACAAGCATTTCGGCTCCAAGACCGACCTCATGGCCGAAGCCTCCCTCTGCGGCCTGGCGCAATCTGCCGACGCCGCAGCGGGCATGGATCTGGCGGGCTTTCTTGGCTACTACCTTTCCCGGGAGCATCGGGATGACCCAGGCCACGGCTGCACGATGGCCGCGTTGAGTGCAGACGCCGCGCGCCAGCCGGCAACCGTCAAGGCAGCCTTTGCCGCCGGCATTGAAGCCCAGGTAGGGCGCCCTGCCGACGAGGATGATCCGTCGAGCGAGCACGCCAGCCCGGAGGCGCGTGCGCGCCGGATAGCCCTGATGGCCATGGCCGTGGGCGCAGTGGTGCTGTCCAGGTCCTGTCCGGATGATTCGCCGCTGGCGGACGAAATCCTGGATGCGTGCCGGGCGGCCGTCATCGCGCGCCTGTCGGATGCGCCCGATCGCTGAGTCGCGCCTGCGCGCGTGCGTCTGGGCCGTCAGCCGGCGCGCGCGATGCAAGCCGCCGTGCATCGGTCCGACCTGGCACCACCGCGGACCTTAAGCGTCCCGCTTCAGCCAGCCCACCAGCGCCGAAAATGCCGGCGAGGGCTGCCGGCGGTTCGGGTAGTACAGGTGATAGCCCGGAAAAGGCACGCACCATTTGTCGAGCACGGCAAGCAGCCGGCCCTCGGCAATGTGATCGGCCACCATCGGCTCAGGCACGTACGCCAGGCCCAGGCCGTCCAGGGCGGCATTGATCACGTGGATCATGCTGTTGAACACCAGTGGTCCGTCGCCGCGCACGGTGAACTCCTTGCCCTTCTCCTCGAACTCCCACGCATAGATGGCGCCATTCGGGCGATGCCGGATGTGCACGCAGCGATGTTGCGTGATATCGGCGGGCTTCCTTGGCTTGGCATGCTTCTGGAAGTAGTCGGGCGATCCCACCACCACCAGCCGCCAATCCGGCCCGACCCTGACCGCGATCATGTCCTTGCTGAGCGCCTCGCCCAGCCGGATGCCGGCGTCGAAGCGCTGTTCCACCACATTGGTGAAGCCGTAATCGACGTAGAGCTCCAGTGTGATGTCCGGATACTCGGCGAGGAATCCGGCAAGGCGAGGGCGGATGATGGTCTCCATCGAATCGTCCGTGCAGGAGATCCGCAGGGTTCCGGCCGGGCGATCGCGCAGATCCCCCAATGCCTCCACACTGGCGCCGATGGCCTCGAAGTGCGGTGCGATGGAGCGCATCAGGCGCTCGCCCGCCTCGGTCGGGGAGACGTTGCGCGTGGTCCGGGCCAGCAGCCGGATGCCCAGGCGCTCCTCCAACAGCCGCATGGAGTGGCTGAGCGCCGAGGGTGTCACCCCCAGGCGAACAGCTGCCTTGGTGAAGCTCTGCTCCTGTGCCACCACCAGGAAGGCCTGCAGGTCGTTGGTCTTCACGCTGCTCATGGGTCAATTGTGAGCTTAACTCAGTAATGCATCAACTTTCAGCCGGCTTATCGCGGTAGCAGGCGCCGCCTATCGTGGCGACCTGAGTTCCCACTGAGGCCGTCCGCACATGAAACCCACCACGCTGCTGCTGGCACTGATTGCCAGCCATTTCGTTCCGCAGTCGGCCGTGGCCGCCGAGGCACCGGTCGCCGCAAGAACCGCCGGCGCCGACAATTTCTACAGAAGCGCCAGCGTAAAAGGCGAGCGCGTGAGCTTCCGCAACCAGTACCAGATGGAGGTGGCCGGAACGCTGTACCGGCCTCAGGGCCAGGTGCGGGGTGCCCGCGCGCCAGCCGTGGTAGTCGGTCATCCGATGGGCGCAGTGAAGGAGCAGAGTTCACAGTTGTACGCGCAGAAGCTGGCTGAGCAGGGCTTCGTTACGCTGGCCATCGACCTGTCCTTCTGGGGTGAAAGCGCCGGTACGCCGCGGCACCTGGTGTCGCCGGAGATCTATTCGGATGACATCAGCGCGGCGGTGGACTTCCTGAGCGCGCAGTCGTTCGTGGACCCGGAACGAATTGGCGCCTTGGGTATCTGCGGCAGTGGCAGTTTCGTGATCAGCGCTGCGAAGATCGATCCACGCATCAAGGCAATCGCGACGGTCAGCATGTATGACATGGGCGCCGCTGCGCGCCAGGGGTTGAACAACACGCAGTCGCTTCAACAGCGCAAAGCGATGATCCAAGCGGCGACGAAGCAGCGCCTGGTTGAGTTCAACGGTGGGCAGGCCGCCTATGTGCCGGGCACCGTGAATACGCTGGATGCCGATACGCCGGACGTGCAGCGTGAGTTCTTCGATTTTTACCGTACGCCGCGCGGTGCCTATGCGGCCGCAGGCGAGCAGCCCGAACGAACCACCCAGCCGCTGTTCAGCAGCCTGGTCAAGTTCGTCAATTTTTATCCTTTCAACGATATCGAGACCATCTCGCCGCGGCCGATGTTGTTCATCTCGGGTGACCATGCACATTCCCGTGAGTTCAGCGAGGATGCGTACCGCAGGGCAGCCCAGCCGAAGGAACTCTACTGGGTGAAAGATGCCGGCCACGTAGACCTGTATGACCGCACCGACCTGATTCCCTTCGCCAGGTTGGCGACGTTCTTCCAGCAAGGCCTCGCTGGGAAATGAGCAGTAACGACGCGACGGCCGAACGGGCCAACTGGGGCGGTGTGCTGGCGATGACGCTATGCGTGTTCGCACTGATCGCCTCCGAATTCATGCCGGTGAGCCTGCTCACGCCCCTGGCGGCTGACCTCGGTGTGGCCGAAGGGCTGGCCGGGTATGGAATTGCCATCTCCGGCGCCTTCGCAGTGCTGACCAGCCTGTCGATCTCCCGGTTGGCCGGCAGCATCAACCGGAAGACGCTGCTGCTGACGCTCACCGCGGTGATGGCGGTGTCGGGCGTGGTGGTGGCGATGGCTCCCAGCTACCCGATGTACATGATGGGCCGGGCGCTGATCGGCGTGGTGATCGGTGGGTTCTGGTCGTTGTCTGCGGCCACGGCCATGCGCCTGGTGCCTGCAGCGCAGGTGCCGCGAGCACTGGCGATCTTCAATGGCGGCAACGCGCTGGCGACGGTCGTGGCCGCGCCACTGGGCAGTTACCTTGGCGGCGTGATCGGATGGCGCGGCGCGTTCCTGTGCCTTCTGCCTGTGGCAGCCATCGCGCTGGCATGGCAGTGGCGGTGCCTTCCCTCCATGCCCGCAGAAGGAAGGCCATCCCACGGCGGGGTACTGGCCCTGTTGCGGCGGCGGGTGGTGATGCTGGGCATGGCGGCGTGCGGCGCGTTCTTCATGGGGCAGTTTGCCGTGTTCACCTATGTGCGCCCGTTCCTGGAGAAGGTCACGGGTGCAGGGGAATCCGCGGTTCCGCTGGTGCTGTTGGCCATGGGTGCAAGCGGCTTTGTGGGCACGCTCGCGATCGGGGTATTCATCAGGCGCGGCCTCTACCGCACGCTGGTGGCTGTCCCGATCCTGATGGCGGTGATTGCCGTAACGCTGGTGCCGCTGGGTTCGCACCTTTGGCCGACTGCCGCACTATTTTCGGTATGGGGGCTGCTGGCCACGGCTGCGCCGGTGGGCTGGTGGAGCTGGCTGGCGCGCACGTTCACCCGCAACGCTGAGGCGGGCGGCGGGCTGATGGTAGCGGTGGTGCAGTGCTCGATCGCGTTGGGTTCCACCCTCGGTGGCCTGCTGTTGGACAGCGCTGGTTTCGCCAGTACGTTCCTGGCCGGCGCAGGCCTGCTGTTGCTCGCGGCCTTGCTTGCCCATGTCACGGCTGCCGATGCTGCATCCGCGTCCGGCTCGGCGGTTGCCGCGGAAGCCCGAGGCTGATTACCCTTCAGCTTGAGGACTATGCTGCTACGGAGAAGATCGCGCAGCTCCCGCGCCGCCTCAACATTGCCGGCGAACCGGACGGGATCACGCCACTGGCTGGCGATATCGCCTTCTACGCGCCGTGGGGGAACCTGGCGATCTTCCACAGACCGTTCGGTTACTCGAAGGGGCTGGTGCTGCTTGGACGTATCGAGGGAAGTCTGCAGGCCCTTCGTGCCGAGGGACCGCTGGTGGTTCGACTGGAAGTCGAGTAGCGGTCTGGCTGCCGCGCTTACTCCGAACCGCTTCTTTGTTGGCGACAGGGCCTGGCATCCGCTTGTGTGATCGGGATTGCCAAGGCGGCTGGCGGCTTGCGCCGCCAGCCTACGGACGCGGGAGGGGACCCGCCCGGTGCTTTAGAAGTAGTAGGCAGCTGAAAAAGCCACGATGTCTGAGCCGACGTCGTACTCGCCCTGCAGGCTGCTGCCCGTAGCCGAGGTCACCGACACTTCCGGCTTGTCCAGGAAGAGATGCGTGTAGCCGACGCTGTACTCAGCCGACTCAGAGGCTCGATACGTAGCGCCCAGGGATAACCACTTGCGGTTGCTGTCTGGCACGCGGACATCACGGATATCGTCTGTCACAGGGCTCTGATCGGTCGCGATGCCCGCGCGGAGCGTTAGCTTCTGGCTATAGCGATACTCCGTGCCGATGGAAGCAAACGTTGTATCCCGGTAGCTGAAGTCCAGAGCCCGGGTGGGCTGAGCAGAGTGGAAGTCCAGCCTGATTTCGGCGAACTTGGACCATGCCGTGCGTGTCACATCGGCCATGACCGTCCAGCGGTCGTTGACCTGGTGGCTGATGCTGCCGGTCAGCGTGGCGGGAAGATTGAGCGCAGTGTTTGCGTTGGTGTCGACAAACCAGCCAGGACGCGCTGCTGCCAACAATGGTGCGGCGGTCGCTGGAACCCCGAAGCGTACCTCTGCGTCGTTGAGCTTGTGTTCCACCCTGGACCGATATGCGATGCCGATGTTGGTTCCCTCTACCGGCGTGAAGAGTCCGCCGAGGGTGAAGCCAACCGCGTCATCCTTGGCGTCAATGCGCGTATAGCCATCTGCGCTTCCCGGAGAAAAGCCGGGCGCCCGTGCGCCAGCGAGCACGGCGCCAAAATCGACAGCGTCGTAGAGCTTGGCTTCCACGCGCTCGACAAAAATGGAGGCGCCAAAGGACACATAAGGATTTACGTCGTAGGAAAGCGACATCCCCAGGTCAACCGATTTAATTTCCGTCTTGATCCCGTTATAGCGACCGACCCAGTCGCTCTCGTACTCAGTCTTGAAGCCAAATGGCGCCGTCAGTGAAAGCCCCAGGTGGGCCTTCTCACCCAATGGGGTGTGGAAATAGAGGGCAGGGATGGGGCTGGTGTCACCCGCGTCCCCGCCATCGCCTCCAGAGAGCGGACGTCCCAGGGCATCGCGTCCTTCGCCTTTGAAGTCCACGGTGTAGTTCACAACACTTGCATCGGCTTGAAACAGCCGCCCATCGAGAAGACGCATGGCAGCCGGATTGTCCGCTATCACCGATGCGTCGCCTGGCGCACTGATCGACCCCGCAAAAGCGCGGCCCAGGCCCTTTGCACTTTTCTCCTTCAACTGGAATGCAGCAGCCTGCGCAGTGCCAGTCGCGCCTGCCAATCCACCAAGCAGGGCCAGCGCAAGTATCGTTTTTGTGGTCATTGCTTGCCCTCCACAGGCAGCTGTCGATGCGGCGATTCGGATGAGGAGATGCTTGATTCAGAAGGCGCTCCTCACGCCATGAGACGGCTCGGCCCTGGTGCGCAGCGCGCATCCGGCTGCGGAGTCATCGCCCAGCTGAGCCGCCCCGAGTATTGGATATGTGACCAACGCCGTCAACAGTCACTATGAGGCCGGTAGTGGACCGATACCCGATCGGTCACCATTTGCCCGCGTTAGCGTGCGGCGCTACCCTTGCCCGATGTCTACTTCAACCTCTGCAGCACTCGACGCCGGGCGCGGCCCCGCCGAGCACGACGTGCGCACCCAGATCATCGAGGCTGCCACCGCGCATTTCAGCCACTACGGCTATGACAAGACCACGGTGTCCGACCTCGCCAAGGCCATCGGTTTCTCGAAGGCCTACGTCTACAAGTTCTTTTCCTCCAAGCAGGCCATTGGCGAGGTGATCTGCGCCAATTGCCTCAGTCAGATCGAAAGCGAGGTTCATCAGGCCCTGCAAGGCGTGCAAGCGCCTGCCGAGAGGCTGCGGTTGTTGTTCACCGTCATTGTGGAGGCCGGTCTTCGCCTGTTTCTGCAGGATCGGCGCCTGTATGAAATTGCCGTTGCGGCCGCGACGGATCAATGGCCTTCCGCGCAGGCGTATGAAGGGCGCATCAGGCAGCTTGTTGAAGACATCATCAAGGATGGACGCGCTTCCGGCGCATTTGAGTGCACGACGCCGCTCGAGGACACCAGCCGTGCGGTCTACCAGGTCCTGCTTCCTTATCTGAATCCGGTGACGCTGCCGCACCTGGCGCCCCTGCACAAAGAAGCGCCAAGTGCCTTGCAGGAGTTGGTCCTCCGGAGCCTTGAGTCACGTCCGTAGTGACTATTGACTATATTAGTCACTATGAACAGAATCCCTCCGGATACCCCACTCCGGAAGGCCGCATGCGTCGCCGTTTTGTAGTCACAGCCCTCTCCTGTGTTGCTCCGTTGTTCCTTGTGGCCTGCGGAAAGTCGGATGACGTCGATCCCCGGACCGCTCCGCGCATCGTCCGGATTGCCCAAGTGCAACCGGGGGCGGGAGGCGCGCGCACGTTCACAGGAACCGTCGCTGCACGCGTACAGAGTGATCTGGCCTTTCGAGTGGGTGGCAAGGTCACCGAGCGCCTGGTTGAGACGGGGCAGACGGTAAAGCGCGGCGACGTGCTCTATCGGATTGATCCTGTCGATCTGAATTTGGCAGCGGCCTCCCAGCAGCAGGCCGTCATCGCGGCCCGAGCGCAAAGCGCGCAAGCCACCGCAGACGAAGCGCGATACCGCGATCTGGCAGCCAAGGGCGTCGTTTCCCGGTCGGCCTACGAGCAGATCAAAGCGGCGGCGGACGCAGCATCGGCACAGCTCAAGGCGGCCGACGCGCAAGCCCGGGTTGCACGTAATGCCAGTCAATACACGGCGCTCATCGCCGATGCCGACGGAGTGGTCATGACCATCTCCGCTGAGCCCGGTCAGGTGGTGGCGGCGGGGCAGATCGTTGCCCGGCTTGCCCGTGCAGGCAGTCGGGAGGCCGTGGTCCAGTTGCCCGAGACGCTGCGACCTCAGATCGGCTCCGTGGCCTCAGCGTCCCCGTTCGGGGCAAGCGGCAAGATCCCCGCACGGTTGCGCGTGCTCTCGGAATCGGCCGACCCCGCCACCCGGACCTTCGAAGCCCGCTACACCCTGGAAGAGGGCAGCACGGCGTTGCCGCTGGGTTCCACGGTGGCGGTCGAACTTGCAGGCGCAGCGCCCGCCGGTGCGTCGGCCGGGGTCGAGTTGCCGTTGGGCGCACTGTTCGATCCTGGTACCGGTCCCGGCGTCTGGGTGATCGGTGGTGAGCCGCTCAAAGCCCATTGGACGCCGGTCGCCGTCAAGCAGTTGGGTGATGACCGGGTCGTGGTTGAGGGGGCCCTGAAAGCATCGGATCGCGTGGCTGCCCTCGGCGCCCATCTACTCCGCGAAGGGCAGGTGGTTCGCATCGCTGAGACCGCCAGGAACGCCGCTGCAAACGGAGTCCACCAGTGAGTGGGTTCAATCTGTCGGCACTTGCGGTGCGCGAGCGTGCCATCACGGTTTTCCTGATCTTTCTGGTCTCCGTTGCCGGCATCGTTTCCTTCTTCCAGCTCGGCCGCGCTGAGGACCCTGCGTTCACTGTCAAGGTCATGACCATCGTGACGGCCTGGCCTGGCGCTACGCCAACAGAAATGCAGGACCAGGTCGCCGAGAAACTGGAAAAGCGCCTGCAGGAACTGCGCTGGTATGACCGCAGCGAAACCTACACCCGGCCTGGCCTGTCCTTCACTACGCTGACATTGCAGGATGGCACGCCACCGTCGGAGGTACAGGAGGAGTTCTACCAGGCGCGCAAGAAAATGGCTGACGAAGCCGCAAATCTGCCCACGGGCGTGATCGGCCCGATGGTCAACGACGAGTACGCCGATGTCACGTTTGCTCTCTTCGCACTGAAAGCGAAGGGTGAACCGTTCCGCCTGCTCGCGCGTGATGCCGAGACGCTGCGTCAGCGATTGCTGCACGTACCTGGCGTGAAGAAGGTCAACATCATTGGTGAGCAATCCGAGCGCATCTATGTGGAGCTGTCGCACGAACGGCTGTCGAACCTGGGCATAACACCGCAGGACGTGTTCGGGGCGCTGAACGGACAGAACGCGTTGACCCCGGCAGGCTCGGTCGAGGCCAAGGGCCCGCAGATCTTCATTCGCCTCGATGGCGCGCTCGATCAGCTGGACAAGATCCGCGATACACCCATCGTTGCACAGGGCAGGACCCTCAAATTACGGGACATCGCCACCGTCAAGCGTGGCTATGAGGACCCGTCGACCTTCATGATCCGCAACAGTGGCGAGCCAGCCATGCTGCTGGGCATCGTCATGCGCGACGGCTGGAATGGCCTGGATCTTGGCGCCTCACTCGACGCGGAAGTCAGGAAGATCAATGACGGGCTTCCTGTCGGGATGGCGCTGGACAAGGTCACCGATCAGGCCGTGAACATCAGCTCGTCGGTCGACGAGTTCATGATGAAGTTCTTTGCCGCGCTGCTGGTGGTGATGCTGGTCTGCTTTGTCAGCATGGGCTGGCGGGTGGGTGTCGTGGTGGCTGCGGCCGTGCCGCTGACCCTCGCTGCCGTGTTCATGGTGATGGCTGCAACCGGCAAGAACTTTGACCGCATCACGCTCGGCTCGCTGATCCTGGCGCTCGGTCTGCTGGTGGACGACGCCATCATTGCCATCGAAATGATGGTGGTGAAGATGGAAGAGGGCTATAGCCGGGTCAAGGCATCGGCCTACGCGTGGAGCCATACGGCAGCGCCCATGCTGGCCGGCACCCTGGTCACTGCGGTGGGCTTCATGCCCAATGGCTTTGCCCGGTCCACTGCGGGCGAATACACCAGCAACATGTTCTGGATCGTGGGCATTGCGCTGATCGTGTCGTGGGTGGTCGCGGTGTTCTTTACGCCTTACCTCGGGGTGAAGCTCCTCCCTGAACTCAAGACCGTCGAAGGCGGGCACAGCAGCCTCTACGACACGCCGCGCTACAACCGTTTCCGTTCAATCCTGGCGCGCGTGATCGCGCGCAAGTGGCTTGCGGCAGGTTCGGTGATCGGTCTGTTCGTGCTTGCTGTGGTGGGCATGGGGTTGGTGAAAAAGCAGTTCTTCCCCATTTCCGATCGCCCGGAAGTGCTGGTCGAAGTGCAGATGCCCTACGGCACCGCCATCGAACAGACCAGCCTGGCTACCAGGAAGGTCGAAAAGTGGCTTTCGCAGCAGGAAGAATCGAAGATCGTCACGGCCTATATTGGTCAGGGCGCTCCCCGGTTCTATCTTGCCATCTCGCCGGAACTACCGGATCCGGCATTCGCCAAGATCGTGGTGCGTACCGACAGCCAGGAACAGCGCGATGCCTTGAAAGCAAGGCTGCGCCAGGCGGTGGCTGAGGGATTGGCACCAGAGGCGCGTGTGCGTGTGACGCAGCTGGTGTTCGGGCCTTACTCGCCCTATCCGGTGGCCTACCGTGTCAGCGGTCCGGATACGGAAGTCATCCGTGGCATTGCGGCCAAGGTGGAGCAGACCATGCACGCCAGCCCGATGATGCGCACGGTCAACACCGATTGGGGCGTGCGCACGCCAACGCTGCACTTCACGCTGGATCAGGACCGCTTGCAGGCCATGGGCATGACCTCGGCGTCCGTCTCGCAGCAGTTGCAGTTCTTCCTGAGCGGCGTGCCGGTCACTGCCGTTCGTGAGGACATCCGCACCGTCGAGGTTGTCGCTCGATCTGGTGGGGCAACGCGGTTGGATCCTGCGCGCATCGCAGACTTCACCCTCGTCGGTGCTGCTGGCCAGCGTGTGCCGCTGTCGCAGATCGGCTCGATCGAGGTTCGGATGGAAGAGCCGGTGCTGCGCCGCCGCGATCGGGTACCCACCATCACCGTGCGCGGTGACATTGACGATGCACTGCAGCCACCGGATGTATCCACCGCGATCAGCAAGCAGCTTGCGCCGCTCATTGCCTCGCTGCCCGAGGGCTACGCGATTACCCAGGCCGGCTCCATCGAGGAATCGGGCAAGGCGATGAGCGCGATGCTGCCACTGTTCCCAATCATGCTGGCGGTGACCCTGCTGATCATCATCCTGCAGGTACGTTCCATCTCCGCGATGATCATGGTCTTCATGACCAGTCCGTTGGGGCTGATCGGCGTGGTGCCGACCCTGCTGCTGTTCCAGCAGCCGTTTGGCATCAACGCGCTGGTTGGATTGATCGCATTGTCGGGCATCCTGATGCGCAACACGCTCATCCTCATCGGCCAGATCCACGAGAACGAAGAAGCGGGGATGGATACCTTCCACGCCATCATCGAGGCGACAGTTCACCGCGCCCGCCCAGTGATCCTCACGTCTCTGGCAGCGGTGCTTGCGTTCATTCCGCTGACCCATTCGGTGTTCTGGGGAACGCTTGCCTACACGCTGATCGGCGGCACCATCGCAGGCACCGTCATGACACTGGTGTTCCTGCCGGCGATGTATGCCATCTGGTTCAAGGTGCGAGCGGACAAGACCCCCGTCGCCTGATGGTGGCCCGAAGAACCTCCTCCAAATGGGACGTGAGACATGAGTACTGCCGACAGAGACCGCATTGTGGTGACCGGAATGGGCGTGGTCAGTCCACTCGGCTGTGGAGTTGAAACCGTCTGGTCGCGCCTCCTGGCCGGGCGCTCCGGGATCGGGTCGCTGGGTGTCGAGCTTGCCGCGGGAACCGGCTGCGAAGTCGGCGGCCGCGTGCCAGACCGGATTCAGGATCCCGAGGCGGGCTTCGATTCCGCCGGCATCATCGCGCCGAAAGACCTCAAGAAAATGGACCGGTTTGTCGAGTTTGCGTTGGTCGCCGCCCATGAAGCGCTTGCACAGGCCGGCTGGAACGAGGCCGATGAACAGGGGCTGCTGCGAACAGCGACCGTGATCGCCACGGGAATCGGCGGATTCGGATCGATCGTCACGGCGGTCCGCACCACGGACAGTCGCGGGCCCGGCCGGCTGTCGCCATTCACTGCGCCCACGTTCCTAGCCAACATGGTAGCGGGGCAGGCGTCCATCCGCTACGGATTCAAGGGCCCGCAGGGTGCACCCGTCACCGCGTGCGCAGCGGGTGTCCAAGCGATCGGCGACGCGGCGCGCCTCATCCGATCCGGTGAGGCGGACATCGCGTTGTGCGGTGGTGCAGAGGCAGCAATGCACCGGGTCAGCCTCGGTGGCTTCGCCGCTGCCAAGGCACTGAGCACGTCATTCAATGACACACCGCAGGCAGCGTCCCGCCCGTTTGACGAGCAGCGGGACGGGTTTGTCATGTCCGAAGGGGCGGGGCTGCTGGTGATCGAGCGGCTGGATCACGCGCGCTCGCGTGGTGCCACCCCGCTGGCCGAGCTGGTCGGCTACGGCACCACTTCGGATGCCTACCATTTGACTGCGGGTCCCGACGACGGCAGTGGCGCCCGCAGGGCGATGGAGATCGCGCTGGCGCAGGCGGGCATTTCCGCTGAGCAGGTCGACCACATCAATGCGCACGCGACGTCGACCCAGGTGGGGGACCGGGCAGAGCTTGCAGCCATGCGTGCCTTGTTCGGCGCCCGTCCAGATCTTCTCATCTCCGCTACCAAGTCCAGCACCGGGCACCTGCTCGGGGCGGCTGGCGGCATCGAAGCAATCTTTACGGTACTTGCCTTGCGCGATCAGGTTGCGCCGGCGACGCTCAACCTCGGCCGCCCGGATCCGTTGGCCGACGGGCTTTCGATCGTCGCCGGCGGGCCGCGGAAAGCGGAGATCGAGTTCGCGTTGACCAATGGATTTGGCTTTGGCGGCGTGAATGCCAGTGCATTGTTCAGGCGGATGTGAGCGTGGTTCGCTCCAGCGGCCTCCCAAGCAAAACCGCCCTGCGCTGGGAAGGTGCACGGGCGTTGAGCCGACGTTGGATACTGGATGCAGCCGGCACTGTGTTTGCGGAAGAAGGGTTTGAGAACGCGACGATGAAGCGCATCGCTGAGGTCTGTGACGTCAGCAAGGTCACGATCTATGCCCACTATCGTGACAAGGCGCAGCTCTACGGGGCGGTCATGGACAGCCATCTGGCATCCTTGCCGGTTGCTGGGCTGCACATGCATGGAACGTTGGATCTTGGCGATGCGCTGATGCGGATCAATGATGGCATCGGACGGTTGGCGGCAAACCCTTCATGCCAGGCCTTCTGCAGTGCGCTTTCGCGTTCAGATCATGCCCGCGCTGTCTACATGGAGCACTGGCGTGCGGTGCTCCAGCCGTACTTCGATCTCGCCGCGCAGGCGATGGCGACGGCCTCTGCATGTTCGCCGCATTCCAGTGACAGTGAGAAGTTTCTCAGGCTCATCCTTGCAGAGCATGGCCTGCCAAATGGGGCAACGCCCATGTCTGGAAGCCATGCCACGGTCGCGCTTTTCGTACGCGCCTATGCACAAAGGCCGTCGGATGCCTCGAAGGCGCCGCCCGGGCGTGGGTGAAGGCACCCGGTCGGCGCATGACTTCATGCACTGCACGATGACTACAAATGTAGTCATCCTGTACCTGTCCAATGGAGGAACCCGCCATGAGAGCCTGTTTATTCGTCTGCATAGTCTTCCTCGCGTTGCGCCCCTGGGTGGCCGGCGCCAACACGCCTGACGCCCTTGCAGTGATCGAGCAGAATGCCCGCAACGCGCATTCCGACGCGGTCTTCGTTGAGCGAGAAGGCGCTGTCCTGCTGCAGATCGCACCCGCCGCCGGTGAAGAACGGATTCACCTCATGTCGGCGACCAAGTCCGTCGTCGCCCTGGCCATCGGACTGCTGCTCGATGACGGCAAGCTCGCTTCCATCGACGAGCCGGTCAGCATTGTCTACCCGGAATGGCGGCAGGGCAGGAAGCGGGACATCACGATCAGGATGCTGATGGACCACACCTCCGGACTGCAGAACGTAGCCAACGCCGGTGTGGAACTGGAGGGCGCACCGGATCTGGTGAAGCTGGCGCTGGCGGCCGAGGTGTTCACCGATCCAGGCACCACGTTCGCCTACAACAACAAGGCCACCAATCTCCTGCCGGGCATCGTCGAACGGCTTGCCGGCAAGCCGCTGGATGTCTACCTGGACGAACGGCTGTTCAAGCCACTCGGCATCTCCGGTCATGCATGGATGAAGGATCAGGCCGGCACGCCCTTGGGCATGGCCGGGCTATCGCTGTCAGCCCCTGATCTGGCGGCGATCGGAAGACTGATGCTGGCCGGTGGCGTCGCCCCGGACGGCAAGCGGTTGCTGAGCGAACGCTCGGTGGCGTTGATGACCGCCGAGAGCGCACGCTCCCCCGATGTCGGCCTGCTGTGGTGGCGCATCCCCGCTTGGGAGCACTACCGGCTGAAATCAGCGGCAGCAGCCTTCCTGTCTGCCCGCAGCGTGGACGCCGGGATGCAGGAGGTGCTGCTGGCCACCGAGGCCCGTCTGTTCGACAGCAAGGCAGCGCTGATCAGCTTCTTGGCCGAACGCCTGGGACCTGCCTGGCCACAGCGCTACGCTGCCGAAATCAGCGGGCGCGGACTGAAACTCAGCGACATCTTCGACATCGACCGGGGGCCTGTAGCGGCATACGCAGCCAACGGCTATCTCGGCCAGCACCTGGTCATTGTTCCCGACAAGGGCGTGGTCGCGGTCAGGCAGATCCACCGGCGGGACAGCCACAGCGCGCCGCTCGACGATTACGCCGCGTTTCCCATGGACGTACTGCGTTTGGCGGAGACACTGTGACAGTCGACCACGCTAGGGTAGGCGGCAGCCCGCGAACACATCCAGGCCCGGCTCGTAAACCCCGCTGCTGATATCGAACAGCCCCAGCAGGGAGTGGAAGAGATTGTCGTGGCTGTAGGATCTGGTGCCCGCAGCATGACGCAGGCAGGCAACCTCAAGTCGTGCATGGGTCGCGAAGGCAGGAGAGAACCACATCACCAGCGGCACCTGGGTCTGCTCCCGTGGCGCGATGAAGTAGGGCGTCCCGTGCAGATACAGGCCGTGCTCGCCAAGCGACTCGCCATGGTCGGACACATAGATCAGGGCTACATCGCGCTGGTCCGCGTAGGTCTGCAGGAGGTCGATGGCCTTGCCCAGCAGTCGGTCGGTATAGACCAGCGTATTGTCGTAGGTGTTGACCAGCGCTTCATTGCTGCATTTCTGGATCTGGTTGCTGTCGCAGGTGGGGCTGAATGTCCTGGCATCGGCCGGATAGCGTTCAAAGTACGTGGGCCCATGGCTGCCCAGCTGATGCAGCACGATCAGCCCGTCACCCGGCATCGCCTCGATGCGTGCGCCCAGCTGGTGCAGCAGGATTTCGTCATGGCAGGTGCCATCCCGGTTGACACACAATCCAGGCACTTTCAGCGGAGGCATGTCATCGGTGGGCACGCGCTCGCACACGCCCTTGCAACCGCCATTGTTGTTGTCACGCCAAAGCACGCTGACACCGGTCCGCTGCAGGATGTCGAGCACGTTCTCTTCCGATGCCGCAGCGACTCCGTCGTACTGCGACCGCGTCATCTGCGAAAACATGCAGGGCAGCGACACGGCCGTTGCGGTACCGCAGGAGGAAACGTCGCCGAAGCTGATGACGTTGTCTTTGCGTGACAGGTACGGATTGGTCGGGCGTGGGTAGCCGTTGAGCTGGAAGTTCTGTGCTCGTGCCGTCTCGCCAGCCACCACGACCACCAGGCGGGGCCGTTTTCCGGGGATGCGGGTGGCATCCTCGCCGACAGCCCGCAATGGCTGCGCCTTGGCGCTGTAGCTGCTCTTGAGATAACCATAGGTGTGGCGGACCACATTCAGCGGCAGCACCTGTTCACGGATGTAGCGATTGTTGCGCAGCAGCGACGAGTACTCCTTGTAGAACGCAAACGTCACCGCCGCAAGCACCATCAATGTCGCCAGCACATTTCCCAGCCATACCAGCGCCGCCCGCAAGAGTCGACCGCTGTTTCCACTGCGCATGACCAGCAACACGCACGAGGGCAGGGCGCCCAGCAACAGCACTGTCAGCAGCAGCGGGACCGAGAGATAGGACGCCATCTCGGCCTGGTTGGTCTCCAGCGCGTTCTGCACCATGTCGCGGTCGATCAGCACGCCGTAATGAAGCATGAAGTAGCTGCACGCGGCACTGATGAGAACCAGGAGCGCCAGTACCGGCTTGCGGACATAGGGAAGGATGCCGATCGGCGTGAACAGCAGATTGAACAGGCAGAACAGCAGCACCGGCAGGCTGAAGAAGAACAGGGTGCTGCGCAGGTCATGGATGTCCATGACAGACCACAGTGTTTTCCAGAGGGCGATGTTTCCCAGCGTGGCGAAGAACAACGCGGTGCACCACACAAGCACGATCGGATGATGAGGGGAAAGTCTGAAGCATGGGCGCACGTGCACAATCCGTTGTACGAGAAGTGCGCGCAGTATCTGGATGCGTTTATCAGGAAGCTGTCAGCTTTCGTGCTCAGCCCAGCAGAACCACGGCCCATACCGTAGCGACCATCAACAGCGCCGTGGTCTGCGCCGCACTGCCCATGTCCTTGGCGTTCTTGGAGAGCGGGTGATGTTCCAGCGAGATGCGGTCGACCACTGCTTCGATGGCCGAGTTGAGCAGTTCCACCATCAGGCTGATGAAGCAGACCATCAGCATCAGGGCGCGCTCGCTTCGGCTGACCTCCAGCAGGAAGGCCACGACCGCCAGTGCGCCATGCAGCAACAGCAGCTGGCGGAAGGCGGCCTCTCCGCGGAAGGTGGCGATGAAGCCATCGCGCGAATGGATCAGGGTATGGAAGACGCGGCGCAGGCCGGTCTTTCCGTGCGGGTACTTGCCGTTGCCATTGGGGTGCCCTGGCTGCATTTCTGTCCTGCCTTCACGTGGAAATCCGGCAAGGATGTGCAGGCCTGTGTCAGGAAGCTGTCAGGTGCCGCGCGCGGCTGGGAGCATCTGCAGGGTGAATCGGCAGCCTTGCGCCGATGTCTCGACTGTCATCTGCCACCCCATGTGCTCGACCGCACGCTGCACGATGGACAGGCCCAGGCCTTCACCGCTCTGCCGGGCACTGGGCATGAAACGCTGGAACTGCTGCGCGTCGATGCTGGGCGGCAACCCCGGGCCGGTATCGGCGATGCGCAGTATGTTGCCCCGCAGTTCGACCCGTACTTCGCCCTCGTCGGTGTACTGGCAGGCATTGCGCAGCAGGTTCCAGATCACACTACGGGCCAGCTCTGGAGTGGTCAGCACCTGCTGGTCCTGCGGCGCATCCAGAACCAAGCGCACCGGCTTTCCCGAAAGCCACGGCGCACATCGCTCCCTGCATTCCTCGATCAGCGCCCGCACAGGCACGACGCTGCGCGGCACCGTCCTGGGGTCACGCGAAAGCAGCAGAAGGCAGGTCAACTGCCGCTGCATTTCCTGGGTGGTGCGCATGATGCGATCGGCGCTGGCGACCAGATGGCTGTCGGCGGGCAGCTGGTGCACCAGTGTCTCGGCCGCGCCACCGATGATCGCCAAGGGCGTGCGCAGCTCATGACTGGCATCGCCTGCAAAGCACTGTTCGCGTTGCAGGAACTGCTCAAGCTCGTCGCTGTGCTGGGCAAAAGCGCGCGCCAGCACACCTATCTCATCGCGCGCATCCTGGTAGGGGAAGGGCTTGTGCTTGTTCTGCACCGCCTCGGCCAGACGGGTGATGGGCGCGATGACATGGGTCGCGGTTCGGCGGCCGATCCAGAACGCGCAGAGCACGCAGGTGAGAATGACCAGCGCCGCGAAGGCGTTGATCAGATGCTCCAGGTAGGCATAGTGCTCGCCATCCTGCAGCAGGTAGTAGCGCTGTCCGTCGCTTTCGAAGACCCGCAGATGCCATTCGTTCGGGCCTTCTTCACCGTGGTAGCCCGGCCCGTACCTGCGCAGCACCTGAGGAGCCGAGCGCGCGTCATACAGCTGGCTGCCCTTTGCCAGTTCCGGTTGCGCGCCACTGGCCAGTGCGGCCTGCAGCCGATGGACCTCGCGGTCCTGGGTCATCGAAACGACGGAGGCTCTTACCTCGTCGTAGTCCACCAGTTCGACCAGCACGATGAAGCCCATGGCACCGGCCATCAGCAGCACGAACGACACCGTGATGCGCGTTCTCAGTGTCATGCTTCGATAGAGAGACCTCAGCGAGCGGGTAGTCAACGGCATGGGCTACTCCGCAGGTGCCAGTGTCGGCCTGTCCAGCCGCCAGCCAACGCTGTGCACCGTGGCAATGAGTGCAGGGTTGAACGGCCTGTCCACCTGCAGGCGCAGCTCATGGATGTGCGTGCGCAGTGCACCGCTCTCAGGCGGCTCGTCGCCCCAGATCAGGTATTCCATCTCCTGCTTGCGCACCACCGCGGGGGCAGCCCGCACCAGGCACATCAGCAGCTTGTGCGTTGTCGGGGTCAGATTGAGGGTGTGGCCCTGGCGCCACGCCTGCGGTGAACGGGTGTCGACGCGCAGATCGCCCCAGTCCAGCACACTCTGGACCTGCCGGCCCTGGGCGCGGCGGACCAGCGCCTTGATGCGCGCATCCAGCTCCTTCAGGGAGAAGGGCTTGACCAGGTAGTCATCCGCACCCAACGCGAGCCCCTGCACCCGGTCCTCCACCGGATCACGGGCGGTCAGCATCAGGATCGGCACCGGGTTCTGGAACTCCTGACGGAGCGTCTGGCACAGTGCCATGCCATCGAGGCGGGGCAGCATCAGGTCAAGCAGAATGGCGTCGTAATCGTTCTGCGTTGCCCTGCGCAGGCCGGTGGCACCATCCCGCGCATCGTCAAGCACGTAGCCCAGTGGCTCGAAGAAGGCGTAGAGATTTGCAACCAGCTCGGGGTTGTCTTCAATGATGAGCAGACGTGTCATGGGCTATGCGCATCCGTGCATGATCAATGGACGTTGAACGACCACCGCTAGTTTGCCACGTGCAAGGGCGCGCTGCGGGTCATTGCCGGACACGGCGGCAGGTGCCTGTGATAGCGTGCCGGGATGAAGATCCTTGCCCTATCCGGTAGCGCTCGCCGGCTGTCCACCAACACCGCATTGCTGAGGGCGCTGGAAGAAATCGCGCCACCGGATATCGCACTGAGTACCTACGCCGGCCTCGGCGGACTGCCCGTTTTTTCTCCCGATCTTGAAGATCTGCCCTTGCCTGACAGCGTTGTGCACTTCAAGCGCTGCATTGAAGCCAGCGATGGCATTCTGATTTCAAGCCCCGAGTACGCTCGAGGCGTTCCGGGCGGCCTGAAGAACGCCATCGATTGGCTCGTATCGGGCGACCTTGTGATTGCAAAGCCCATCGCGCTGGTGCACGCATCCCATCGCGGCGACGACATGCTCGCGGCTCTGCGGCTTGTGCTGTCGACCATCAGCTCCCGCTTCAACGAAGAACTGTTCCTGCGCTTCCCCTTCATGAAGATGGAGCCGGAGGCCATTGCCGATGCCGTAAGGCAGCCGATCAATCGCGGACCGGCGGAGGCCTTTCTTCAGGAATTTGCCCGCTACTGCCAGCGACCATCGGGTGATTGAACATGATCGTTGGCGCAGTCTGCTGACAAGGGCTTGCGGACGCCCATCGGGTCCGGTCCGGGCGCACGGATTCATTCACAGGCGCTGCTCTATATTCCGGGCCACAACGCCGCATACCGCGGCTGGACCGGGAGTATCTCCATGAAGACCGGACGTTTGCTTGGCATTGCCCTGGGTGCGGCAGTGACCCTGGTTGCTGCGCCTGCCTGGGCCGATCCGCCGCATCATGCACGGGGCAACGGACCGCCGCCCCATGCAGGCGGCCCGCACAACCGCGACGCACCCCCGCCGGGCTGGCAGAAAAAGGCATGGCGCCGCGGTGACCGCTTGCCTTGGGCCGAGGTTGACCGGCGCTACTGGGTGGACGACTACGCGCATTACCGTCTGCGCGACCCCGGTCGCGGTCAGCGCTGGGTGCGGCAGTCTGATACGGAATACCTGCTGGTGGAGATCGCCACCGGCGTGATCATCGACGCCCTGCGTCGCTAGGGATTCCGGCATGGGCCCCGGGCGGCGCGCAGCCGCCGCCGGGGTAATGCGGGCACGGCCGCCGGTGGCATCGCGCGCTTACCCCGGCAACTCGCACTTCATCCTGCCGTCCACGTAATACGGCTTCGGTACGTTCGGGTTGTCGCTGGTCTTCTCAAAGACCACTTCGAACGACGCCGCGTCGGGCGAACCTTTGCGATCGGTGCAGGCGTCCTGCAACTTCTTCTTGACCGCAGCAATGCCGGCCTCGCGGTTGGCGCCGTCAGCGCTGTTAGTGAGATTCACGGATTCAGCCAGGGCCAATGGGCTGAAGGCACACAGGCAGCAGGCGATCATCAGGGTATGCAGCTTGGTCAAGGGGCGCGCCTCGCGGAAATCCAATGAGGCAGTCAGCATAATGCGGGAGCGTTAACAGCACGTGCCCGGTTGCGGCAGTTGGCTTGGCTGACGTTGTTTGGTACAAGCCTCGCTGTCGAAGATCAGAGAATGGATGCGAGCCATGTCCGAACCCTATTCGGCCCTGCTCAGGCTGCGGCTGCCACGCGAGCGTCTTGCACGCTGGTTGGCCGCGCCGGTGCCTGCGGCATCGAGGTGGAAGGACTGGCGATCGATCGCCGGCCGGTGGCGCCTGCCCGGCGGCGCCGATCTGGCTGCGTCCAGTGATGTGGAGCTGGGTGAATTCCTCGCCGATTGCAATGCAATGCTGGCCCGGCATGCGGACAATCGCGCAGCGTTGGCCGCGATCCTGCAATCCGCGCAGGCGGAGAACATCAAGCTTGCGGCCTACGATCAGGCAGGGGCGTACTTCGTTGCAGGGTCACTGACGTATTCCGAGAACCTCCATGACCTGGTCGTGTTTCTGGCCATGGCGCGCGGCGCCGCCGATTTCCTTGAGCCTGGCGAGCACGGCGAGGCACTGGTGCACGACTACCTGTGGGCCGAGGATGGCGAGCGGGAGACGGTTGCTGCGGTCCACCTCGCCGGCAAGGGCGATTCCGGCTTCATGACGCCTGCGCAGTCTGGCGAGACCGCTGCAACCTTCGATGCAATGGTCGAGCTCATGCTGGAGGGAGCGGACGACCCGCAGTTCACTCCACGCAATCAGTTGGACCGTATCCAGGAGCGCGGCCATGCTGCCCAGGAGAACTAGATGACAGACACGGGCATCCGCAGGAATCCGGTCGGCAGCAGAGCGCGCTGCGTGCCCGCCGCCCTTGTGCTCTGCTTCTGCCTGCTGGCGGAGTCCGCGCTGGCCGAGACGGCACCGGCTGCGCGCACGTGGTTCGTGAGCGGAGCAGAGCTGGCCACGCTCCTGCAGGGCAAGGGCGAAAGCGGATTCTGCAGCAGTGATCAGTGCCGGGGCCTGTCGAGCGCCCGCGCGAGCGCCTATATCCAGGGTATTGCGGACGCAGGCCGAGGGCAGTGGTGCGGCCAGGGGCAGATCCTTCCCCATGAACTGGTCGACCGGGTGGCTTCGCACATCCGGCAGTTGCCTGCCGAACGACTGCAGCAGGATGCCGCATCTCTGGTCATCGAAGCGCTTCAGACCGCGCTTCCCTGCCAACACGCGGCGTCCAGCAGCGACCGCGCCCACGCCGCGCAGGGAGCGCGATGAGCGCTTGCTGCCGCTGCAGGTCGCCGGGCCGGAACGAGGAGAGGGCTGCCGCATGCGCGTGATGGAGACAGCGTTGTCTGCCGATGTGCTGGCCCTGCTGGAGGCCAGCGGCCTGCCAACAGAGGATCTGCGTGCAGGCAGGCCAATCACCCTTCTGGCAGCGACGTTGGATGGAGAGCTGCTCGGCTGTGTGGGCTACGAATCGAGCCGGGATGTGGTGCTCCTGCGTTCGCTGGCGATCCGGCCGATGTCGCAGGGCAGGGGTCTGGGGCGGCACCTGGTTGAGGAACTGGAGCGGCATGCCAGAGCGGCGGGCGGCAGGACGGTGTTCCTTCTCACGACCACGGCAGCGCCGTTCTTCGGGCAGCTTGGCTATGAGCGCGTCGCGCGCGATGCAGCGCCTGGATTCATCGCTGCGTCGACGCAGTTCAGTGGACTGTGCCCAGGCTCAGCCCAGCTGATGATGCGGCGGCTGTAGGGCAACCGGGCCCGGGGCGGTGCTTCAGCCGCCGCGCCCATCGGCGTCAGCGGAGTGCCGCGTTGCAAACGGCGATGCCCGCAGTGCAGAGGGCCGCTGCGGTGTCGATACCGAAGCGCGTGTGATCAACCGGTGCGCGAGTACGTGATTGACCGTCGCGCGTCCCGGCGAGGCGGAGTGACGGATCGCCCGCAACAGGATGTCCATCGCGTTGTCGGCCATCTCCGCTACCGGCTGATGGATCGTGGTCAGCTCCGGCCACACCATCGTCGAAGCGGATGTGTCATCGAACCCGACCACCGAAAGATCGCCCGGTACCTGCAGGCCGCGACGATGCGCCACGGAAACGACCGCCGATGCCATGTCATCGTTGCTGGCGAAGATCGCGCTGGGTGGCGGCTGCAGCGTCAGCAGCTGCTCGGCAGCCTCCAGTCCAGACCGGTAGGTGAAGTAGCCCGGTTGGACGAGCGCGTCGTCGTAGACGATGCCAGCTTCGGCCAGGGCATCCCGGTAGCCCTGCCAGCGATGCGCACTGGCTGTCTGGTTCGGATCGCCCTTGATGTAACCGATGCGGGTATGCCCACGGGAGACCAGATGCGCCACCATGTCATGGCTGGCCTGGCGGTCGTCGATGCGCACGCAGGAAATCCTGTCGCTGAAGCGGCTGGACGCGATGGAGACCGCGGGAATGCCGGCATTGACGAATACATCGACGATGTCCTTTGACTCACACAGGGGCGGCGGAAGAATTACCCCTGCCACGGTGGTGGAAAGTTGCCGTGCCGCCTCGCGACGTGCCTGGGCGCCCAGTTCATCCCATGCAGCGATCACCAGCTGTGCCGCCGACCGCGTGGACCCGCGCAGTGCGCCGACCAGCAGTTCGCGCAGGTAGCTGGAGCTGGGATTGGTGTAGATCAAGGCGATGCACGTG
Source organism: Stenotrophomonas sp. YIM B13575 (assembly GCF_042787595.1). Lineage (NCBI taxonomy): Bacteria > Pseudomonadati > Pseudomonadota > Gammaproteobacteria > Lysobacterales > Lysobacteraceae > Stenotrophomonas > Stenotrophomonas sp. YIM B13575. The sequence continues at coordinate 180,888 of NZ_JBHZOP010000012.1, forward strand.
CGCTGCGCGGCGGCCAGTGCGGATGCGGCGAGGTTGGGCCGGTAGTCCAGCGCGTGCACGCTGCGCAGGACGCGTTCGCGGTTTCCCTCGCGTACCCCGGCATGGCCGTTGATGACGCGCGACACCGTCATGGCGGAAACGCCTGCATGCGCAGCGACGTCATCGATGGTGATGGCGCTCGCTTTCCGGCGGACCGCTTTGTGGCCGTTCTTCAAGTGTCGATTCCCTTTGCTGCGCTGCATGATGACAAGCGCGATTGCGGGTGAGTAGTCTGCGCCCTGACGCGATGGTAGCGCTACCACTGGGCCGGTGTAAGGCCAGCGGATGCCCCCCCCCTTTACCGCGCGGCTGTTCCGGCAGGTCTGAAAGCGAGTGTGAGTCGCAGTGGGTGCAAAGCGCACTGCGATGTTCGGTGTGGAAGACGGGCATCGCCCGTGCGTGCCCCCAGGAGGGGCGGTACATCCATTCGATCGTATGTCAGAGGGGAGAGTCATGAGCGCTTTTTCGTTCCGTCGTACCCCAGGCCGGAGGGCTCGTCGATGAGCCGGACGCTGGCGAAGTTCACCTCCAGGGCCATGTTCACCTTTGTCGGTGGGGTCCTGGTCATCAATCCCGCATTCGCGCAGGAGACGTCACCCGCCGCGCCTGTCGCCCAGCAGCAGAACCCGCCCAGTCCGAAACAGCTGGATACCGTGCAGGTCACCGGCATCCGCAACAGCCTCAGCCAGGCGATGGACATCAAGCGCGACTCGGCCGGCGTGGTGGATGTGATCAGTGCGGAGGACATCGGCAAGTTCCCCGACACCAACCTGGCAGAGTCCCTGCAGCGCATCACCGGCATCTCGATCGAACGACGTGATGGTGAAGGTGCACAGGTGACGGCGCGTGGCTTCGGCCCTCAGTTCAACATGGTGACGCTCAATGGGCGCCAGATGCCCGGCGCCGATGCATTCGGTGCGTCCGGGCAGGTCGCCATCGGTGGTGTCGACGGCGGTACCCGCGCCTTCAACTTCGCCCAGCTGGCTGCCGAAGCCATCAACGGCATCGAGGTCTACAAGACCAGCCAGGCCAATGTCCCCAGCGGTGGTATCGGTGCCACCATCAACATCCTTACCTCGCGGCCGTTCGACCATGAGGGCATCGTCGCCAGTGCCGGCGCGAAAGCTGTCTCCGACCGCAGCCAGCCATTCGGTGACGACCTGACACCGGAGCTGTCCGGCATCTTCAGCTACACCAATCCGGAAAAGACCTTCGGCGTGGGCGTGAGCGCCAGCTACCAGAAGCGCAAAGGCGGCTCGGTGCAGGCCACCGAGAACTACTGGAATGTGCAGCCGTGGACCGGCACCATGCCGGGCAACCCGAGGGTAGTCAATGCACCGGCGGTGGGCGCGCTGTACGCCCGGCCCAATGACCTGCGCTATGCGTTCTCCGAGTTCGAACGTGAGCGCATCAACGGCCAGGCGGTGCTGCAGTTCGCGCCGACCGATGCGGTGACCCTGACCCTGGACTACACCTATTCGACCAACGAGATCACCGAGAATCGTGGCGAGCAGGGCATGTGGCTGCAGAACAGCAATTACACCGACGTCGAATTCGACACCAGTGGCGCGGTAGCGACCCCAACCTACATCCGCGAGATCGCCGGCACCAAGGACTTCGGCCTTGAGCAGCAGCGCAGCATGCAGAAGTACAAGCTGGGGTCGCTGGGCTTCAATGCGGCATGGAACGTGACCGACCGCTTCAAGCTGACCTTCGATGCGCACAATTCGAAGAACGAAAGCCGCCCGAACGACCCGCTCACTGGCGGTGGCTCCATCTTCATGAGCATCGCCGGCACCAACAACTGCACCACCGGCCCGCATTGCGGCGGCTCATGGGTGCAGGAGCTGAACTTCAACAACGGCCTGCCGATCGGCACCCAGGTCTGGTTCCCGTCCAACGCCGATGCAGCCGCCAATACCAACGGCGTGGTCAACCCGGGCTTCGTGCCGGGCGAGATCGGCAGCCAGGTGCTGCGCGTCAACTCGCAGACCCAGATCAGCGAGATCAAGCAGGGCCGCGTGGATGGCGAGTGGATCTTCGACAGCGGTCGCTTCCAGTTCGGCGTGGACAGCAGCAAGTCCACCACCCATCGCATCCAGGCCGAAGAGGCCTATTCGACACTGGGTGACTGGGGCGTAGCCAACGTCAACCGTGACACGGCCGGCGGGCTGATGGACCTGATGCAGCCGGTCAACATCGTCGGTCTGTTTGATGATTACAGTGCCAGCAGCTGGACCGCATGGCGCGGCGACGCCGGCCGCCTCGCGCAGTGGGCGGCAAACGAGTATGGCGTGGGCCTCGGCGTGAGCCCCAAGCGCGCCGCCGACAACCTGGTGGAAGAGAAGACGAAGTCGGCCTACTTCCAGGTTGAGCTGGATGGCGAGCTGGGCGGGATGCGTACCAATACCCGACTGGGTGTGCGCTATGAAACGACCGACGTTGTCTCCACCTCGAACATCGCCATCCCGGAAGCGATCGAGTGGCAGTCCAACAACGACTTCCGTGTGGTGTTGTCCGACGAGCAGCAGCCGTTCACCGAGAAGAGCAACTACAGCTACATCCTGCCCAACCTCGATTTCAGCATCGATCTTCGCGAGGACCTGAAGGGACGTGTCTCGTTCGGCAAGAGCATCGCACGCGCGCCGATCGGCAACCTGTATGCCGGCCCGACGGCCCAGCAGCCGTTCGGCTCGGTCCTGATCGACCCGTCCTCGCGGGCCAGCGGCACTGCACAGAACCCGCAGCTGAAACCGTTGGAATCGGACAACCTGGACCTGGCACTGGAGTGGTACTTCGCCGACGCGAGCTACCTGTCGCTGACCTACTGGAACAAATCGGTCGACAACTTCGTTGGCAACACCATTGTCCAGGAAAATCTGTACGGCCTGCGCGATCCTACCTCCGGTCCGGACGCGCAGGCGGCCCTGGCATTCCTCAACAGCGGTGCCTGCGTCACCCAGGTGGGCGCTGCCAACGCGGCGGCGTGCTCGGCCAATGACACCTCGCTGTTCACCGCCCTGGCCCTGCTGCGCAACAATCCGGCCGGGCTGGCCGCCTACAACGGCACCGACGCCCAGGTGCTGGCCACCGAGGCAGCCTACGATCTTTACGGCACCGCTGCCGATCCGCTCTACCAGTTCAACGTCAACCGTCCCATCAACCAGAACAAGGCCAAGCTGCACGGCTGGGAGCTGGGTGGACAGTACTTCTTCGGCGATACCGGCTTTGGCATTCTGGCCAACTACACCCTGGTCGACGGTGATGTGGGCTTCAACAATGCCGGCGATCCGGGCATCGACCAGTTCTCACTCACCGGCCTGAGCGACACCGCCAATGCCGTGCTGATGTATGAGAAATACGGCTGGTCGGTACGCCTTGCCTGGAACTGGCGCGACCAGTACCTGATCCTGGCCAACCAGGGTGCCAGCCGCAATCCGTACTATGTGGAGGCGTATGAGCAGTGGGATCTCAGCGTGAACTACACCCTGGATGATCACTGGTCGTTCGGCCTGGAGGCGATCAACCTGACCGGTGAGGATGTCCGCTGGCGCTCGCGCACCTCGCAGATGATCGTCAAGCTGGCCGACCAGAGTCCGCGGTATATGCTCGGCGTGCGCTACAAGTTCTGAACCGTAGGGGGTGCAGCTGCCACGGCAGCTGCACCGGTTGAAGGCATCTGACCGAACGGGACACGTCCATGCCGCGTTACGAAATGCTCAACAACGTTGCCCACCGCGATCTTCGCGTTGCCACCGGCTTCGGGCCGGAGTTCGGCGATGCGGTCGGCATGGTGCCAGCGTACCCGAGTGAGTTTGCAGAGCTGCAGCGGGAGTACCCGATCTTCCTGCGCAGGGATGCCGACACCGGTGGCTGGCAGTCGGTGGCTCTGCTGGGCTTCGAGCAGCACGAGAACCTGTTCCTGCAGGGCGGCCGCTGGAATGCGGCGTACCTGCCCGGTGCGGCCGCCAAGGGGCCATTCCTGATCGGCTTCCAGGAGAACCACGTTGATGGCGCGCTCACCCGGGAGGCCGTGCTGCATGTGGATCTGGACCATCCGCGCGTGAGCGCGATGCAGGGGGAGCCGGTGTTCCTGCCGCAAGGAGGGAACTCGCCTTATCTCGAACACGTCGCCGGCGTGCTGCGCGGCATTCACGATGGCCATGCGTTTGCCGCGGAGATGTTCGCCGCCCTCGATGCGAACGGGCTGATCCAACCGGTCACGCTGGACGTGCGGATCGATCCGGAGCATCGGGTCGGTGTCAACGGCCTGCACGCGATCGACCGTGATCGGCTGGCGCAGCTGGACGGTGCCGCGCTGGCCGCGCTCAACCGCGCCGGCTATCTGGAAGGCGCCTATCTGATGCTGGCGTCACTGCACAACATGCGCCGCCTCATCGCCGAGAAGCAGCGGCGACTGCGGGCGCATGATGCCGCTGCTGCGGCAGGCAGGAACTGACCGGTGCTGGACGGCCTCCCGATGCGTACCCTGGAAGGGCTCGATGCCACGGCGCTGCCGCTGGAGTCGCTGGTGGCTGCCGGCGAACCGGTGGTGCTGCGCGGCATCGCGAACGGATGGGGGCTGGTGCAGGCCGGTGCACGTTCCCTGCAGGAGGCGATGGCCTACCTTCGCGGCTTTGACGCAGGCGTGCCGGTTCCCTATTCCTTCGGCGGCCCCGAGATCGAAGGGCGCCCGTTCTACAACGCCGACTTCACCCGCTTGAACTTCGAGGTCCGGCGTGGCGTGCTGACGGAGGTGCTGGACGCAATTGGCGATCATCTGGATTCGGCGAACCCGCCCACCTACTACGTCGCTTCGCTGCTGATCGCACGGGCGCTGCCGGGGTTCGCGCAGCACAACGATGCCGGCCTGTCGGGGCAGGGCATCGATGCCTCGGCCAGCATCTGGATCGGCAACCGGGTAACGGCCTCCTGCCATTACGACGTCCCCGACAACCTGGCGTGCTGTGCGGTGGGCCGGCGCCGCTTCACCCTGTTTCCGCCGGAGCAGATCGACAACCTCTACCCGGGGCCGATGGAGCCGACCCCGGGAGGACAGGTGGTCAGCACGGTGGACTTCGAACGCCCGGACGTCGACCGCCATCCGCGCTTCCGTGATGCCATGGCAAGCGCGCAGACCGCCACGCTTGAACCCGGGGATGCCATCTTCATCCCGGGCCTGTGGTGGCACCACGTGCGCAGCCTGGAACCGTTCAACGTGCTGGTGAATTACTGGTGGCGCAGCGCGCCGGCCTTCCTGGGCTCGCCCCTGCCGGCGCTGCAGCATGCGATGTGGGCCCTGCGTGATCTACCGGCACGCGAGAAACAGGCCTGGGCAAGGATCTTCGATTACTACGTGTTTGGTCCCGGCGAGCGGGCAGGGCAACACCTGCCCGAAGCCGCCCGGGGGGAGCTGGCACCGTTCGACGAGACGCAGGCGCGGCGCATGCGCGCGCAGCTGCTGGGTCGACTCAACCGCTGATGGGGAGCATCGCATTGAACGCTGCGGACACTACACAAGGGCGGATCCGGAGAGTGGTGATCGCCGGTGGCGGCACTGCCGGCTGGCTGGCCGGCTGCGCGCTGGCGCACCAGTTCCGCCAGCAGCTGGACATCACCCTGGTAGAGTCCGAGCAGATCGGTACCGTGGGTGTGGGCGAATCCACCGTGCCGCCCATCCGCACGTTCCACCGCTTCCTGCAGATCGATGAGCAGGAGTTCATGCGTGCGGTCGCCGGCACGTTCAAGCTCTCGATCTCGTTCGAAAACTGGCGTCGCCCGGGTGAGCGTTTCATCCATCCCTTCGGCACGATCGGGCAGGGCACGTGGGCCACGCCGTTCCATCATTTCTGGCTGGACAGCCTGCGTCGCGGCATGCCTTCGGAACTGGGCGACTTCTGCCTGGAAAGCGTCGCTTCCCAAGCCGACCGGTTTTCGCTGCAGACCCAGCCCCAGGTCAACTACGCCTACCATTTCGACGCCGGGCTCTACGCCCGCTTCCTGCGCGGCAAGGCCGAAGCCAACGGGCTGCGGCGGGTGGAAGGCAAGATCCGCGAAGTCCGCCAGCATGCCGATGACGGTTCGGTTGCATCGCTGCTGCTGGAGGACGGCCAGGTCATCGAAGGCGATCTGTTCATCGACTGCACCGGCTTCCGTGGCCTGTTGACCGAGCAGACACTGCATACCGGCTATGAAGACTGGAACGAATGGCTGCCCAGCGATCGTGCCGTTGCCGTGCAGACCGACGCGGCTACGCCGCCGGTGCCCTACACCCGCGCCATCGCGCACGAGGCCGGATGGCGCTGGCATATCGCATTGCAGCACCGGGTCGGCTGCGGCCTGGTGTTCTCCAGCCGCCACATGTCCGATGACGAGGCGCAGGCCAAGCTGCTCCGTGATGTCGACGGACGGCCCCTGCGCGATCCCTGGCTGGTACCGTTCCGCAGCGGACGCCGGTTGCAGGCCTGGAACCGCAACGTGGTGGCACTGGGGCTGGCCAGTGGCTTCATCGAGCCGCTGGAATCGACCAGCATCCACCTGACCATCAGCGCCGTCGTGCGCCTGATCCAGCTGTTCCCGTCCGAGGGCATCACCCCTTCGCTGGTGGCGCTGTACAACGACGTCAGCCGCCAGGAGATGGAGCATGTACGCGATTTCATCATCCTGCACTACCACGCCAACCAGCGCGACGAGCCGATGTGGAAGGCGTGCCGCGAGATGGCGCTTCCCGAGTCACTGCAGGTCCGCCTGCGCGCATGGCGCGAACGGGCCCATGCCTGGCAGGACCCCGGCGAGCTGTTCCGGGTCGACTCCTGGACCAGCGTCCTGATGGGCCAGGGCATCCTGCCGGGACCGCCGCATCCGCTTGCGCGCGCGATCAGCGACGCGGACCTGCGAACGCTGTTGCATCGACTCCGGCAGCCGCTGCAGGAAGCGGTGGCGAAGATGCCGTCGCAGGCGGACTTCATCGAACGCTACTGCAGGGCTGCGCCGGGAGCCTGGCAAACGGGGCGGGCCGTGGCGTAGCCGCAGTGTGTGCTGTTGCACAGAATTGGTAGCGCTACCTTCACATCATTACGGGGTGCAGTAAATGGAATTGGTTGCAGGAATCGACGCCGGTACGCAGAGCCTGAAGGTGGTCGTCTACGATCCTGATGCACGCAGCCTCGTTGCCAGCGCCAGCGCGCCACTGGAACTGACCAGCGCCGCCGATGGCAGCCGGGAACAGCGCCCAGACGACTGGGTCGCCGCGCTGCAGGGCTGCTTTGCCGCAATCGATCCGGCGCTGCGCTCGCGCATTGCCGCGCTTGCGGTCTCCGGGCAGCAGCATGGCTTCGTACCGATCGATGCAGCAGGGAAGGTCCTGGCACCGGCCAAGCTGTGGTGCGACACCAGCACCGCGGCCGAATGCGTGCAGATCATGGACGCGGTTGGCGGTGCCGCACGCACCATCGAACTTGCCGGCAACCCGGTGCTTGCCGGTTACACCGCCTCCAAGCTGCCGTGGACGAAGATGCACCGGCCCGACGCCTACGCCCGGCTGGCCACCATCCTGTTGCCGCACGATTACCTCAATTTCGTGTTGACCGGCCAACGCTTCTGCGAGTACGGCGACGCGTCCGGCACCGGCTGGCTGGACGTGCGCACCCGCACCTGGTCGGACGAGCTGCTGCACGCGACCGATCCGCAGCGCGATCTTGCCGGCTGCCTGCCGCGCATCGCTGCACCCGATGAGGTGTTCGACATTGCGCCTGAGGCCGCCGTGGCATTGGGACTTCCGCCCACCGTGAAGGTGGCCGTCGGCGGTGGCGACAACATGATGGCGGCCATCGGCACCGGCTGCGTCGTGCCTGGTCGCCTGGCGATGAGCCTGGGCACGTCAGGCACGCTGTTTGCGTTCTCGGATACCCCCGTGGTCGATCCCAACGGCGCGTGGGCCGCGTTCTGCTCGTCGACCGGCGGCTGGCTGCCACTGATCTGCACGATGAACTGCACCGTGGTGACCGGGCAGGTTGCCGATGCCTTCGGTTTCAGCAGCCGCGATGGCGACGGCCACCTGCACGCCACGCCGCCCGGCGCCGACGGGCTGGTGATGCTGCCGTTCCTCAACGGCGAACGCACGCCGGACCTGCCGCAGGGCAAAGGGGTGCTGGCGGGCCTGGATACGACCAACATGACGCCGGCGCACATCTACCGCGCGGCCATGGAAGGGGCCACCTACGCCCTGAAGTTTGGCTACGACGCATTCGTCGGCGCGGGCATGCAGTTCGACCGCATCGTGCTGACCGGCGGCGGCAGCAACAGCGAAGAGTGGCGGCAGCTGGTGGCCGATGTGTTCGGCCTGCCGGTGGACGTACCGATCCAGCCCGAAGGCGCGGCGTTCGGTGCGGCCTTGCAGGCGCTGTGGGCCGTCGCTCACGCGCGCGGTGACGCCACCTCGATCGCCGCGATCACCGACCGGCACGTTGCGCTCGACCCGCTGCGGTCCGCGCGCCCGGACCCCTCGCGCAGCGAAGCCTACGCCACGGCCTACGTCCGGTTCCTTCGACATCTCGACGCCATCACGCCGCTGTATCGCGGCTGATTCCTCTTTCCGCGACACCTCGCACAACGACAGGAAGACGCACCATGAGCACGCAACCCTTCATCGGCGCCAAGGAGTACTTCCCCGGCATCGGCCGCATTCCCTTCGAAGGACGGGGCTCGGACAACCCGCTCGCCTTCAAGGTCTACGACGCCGACAAGGTCATCGGTGGCAAGACCATGCAGGAGCATCTTCGCTTCGCGGTCTGCTACTGGCACACCTTCTGCAACGCCGGGCATGATCCGTTCGGCCCGGGTACCCGTCACTTCCCCTGGGAGACCGGCTCGCCGATGGCAACCGCCGAGGCGAAGGTGGATGCAGCGTTCGAGTTCTTCACCAAGCTGGGCGTGCCGTACTGGTGCTTCCACGATATCGACCTGGCGCCGGACGCCGACGACGTCACGCAGTACGAAAAGAACCTGAAGCACATGGTGGGCCTTGCCAAGGCGCGCCAGGATGCCACCGGCATGAAGCTGCTGTGGGGCACGGCCAACCTGTTCTCGCACCCGCGCTACATGAACGGTGCGTTCACCAACCCGGATTTTGCGGTGGTGGCGCGTGCCGCCGTGCAGGTGAAGGCGGCGCTGGAGGCCACCGTTGAACTGGGCGGCGAACATTACGTGTTCTGGGGCGGCCGCGAAGGCTATGCCGCGCTGGCCAATACCCAGATGAAGCGCGAAGTCGACCACCTTGCGCGGTTCCTGACCATGGCGCGCGACCATGGCCGCAGCATCGGCCTGAAGGGCAACTTCCTGATCGAGCCCAAGCCGATGGAACCGATGAAGCACCAGTACGACTTCGACAGCGCCACCGTGGTGGGCTTCCTGAAGGAGCATGGCCTGGACAAGGATTTCAAGCTCAACATCGAGGCGAACCACGCTACGTTGTCCGGCCATACCTTCGAGCACGATCTGCAGGTCGCCTCGGACCACGGCCTGCTCGGCAGCATCGACGCCAACCGCGGCAATGCACAGAACGGCTGGGATACCGACCAGTTCCCCACCGACCTGTACGACACCGTGGGCGCGATGCTGGTGGTACTGCGCCAGGGCGGTCTGGAAGGCGGCTTGAACTTCGACGCCAAGGTGCGCCGCGAATCGACCGACCTGGAAGATCTGTTCATTGCCCACGTCGGCGGCATGGATGCCTTCGCCCGCGGGCTCGAAGTGGCCCATGCACTGCTGAACGATTCGCCGCTGGAGCAGTGGCGCCAAGAGCGTTACGCCAGCTTCGACAGTGGTGCCGGCAATGACTTCGCGCGCGGCGCGCTCAGCCTCGCAGAGCTGGCTGCGCTGGGTGCCAAGGGCGGCGAGCCACGGCAGATCAGCGGCAAGCAGGAGCGCTACGAGAACCTGATCAACCAGTACCTGCTGCGTTGAGCGCGACGGCTCGCATCGATGACACCGAACCGGGGAGGGGCAGGGCAATGCAGCAGGCAATGAGCGGTGGAGAGAACACCCGATTGATCGTACTGATCAGCGTGGTGGCGACGATTGGCGGATTCCTGTTCGGGTTCGACAGCGGCGTGATCAACGGCACCCAGGACGGCCTGCACCAGGCGTTCAGGTCCGGCGAGTGGATGCAGGGGTTCGAGATCGCCTCGATGCTGCTGGGCTGTGCCGTCGGTGCCTTCAGTGCCGGCCGCCTGGCCGACCGTCTCGGTCGCCGCAATGTGCTGATCGTCTCGGCGGTGCTGTTCCTGCTGTCGGCGATCGGCGCAGGCGCCGCATCGTCCTCGGTGATGTTCGTCGCCGCGCGGGTGTTGGGAGGCTTCGCGGTGGGGGCCGCGAGCGTGATCTCGCCGGCCTACATCGCCGAAGTGGCACCGGCACGCTACCGTGGCCGCCTCGCCACGGTCCAGCAGATCGCCATCATCAGCGGGCTGACCGTCGCGTTCCTGTCCAACTACCTGCTGGCGGCCACCGCCGGTGCCTCCACCGAGGCGCTGTGGGGCGGCTATGCGGCGTGGCGCTGGATGTTCTGGATGCAGGCCGTGCCTTCGCTGCTGTTCCTGGCATTGCTGCTGACCATTCCGGAAAGCCCGCGCTACCTGATGGTGAAGCGCCGCAAGGACGAGGCACTGCAGGTGCTTGCGCGGCTGTACGGCGGTGCCGAGGCGCAGGCGAAGCTTGCCGAGATCGACGCTTCGCTGTCGACCGACCACCATCGGCCGCGGCTGTCTGACCTGCGCAGCAAGAGCACCGGCCGGATCCGCTCCATCGTCTGGGTGGGTATCGGCCTGGCCACCTTCCAGCAGCTGGTCGGCATCAACGTGGTCTTCTACTACGGTGCCGTGCTCTGGCAGGCCGTCGGCTTCTCCGAGAACGACGCATTGCTGATCAACGTGCTGTCCGGTGCGCTCAGCATCGGTGCGTGCATCGTCACCGTGCTGCTGATCGATCGCATCGGGCGCAAGCCGTTGTTGTGGGTGGGCTCGGCCGGCATGGCGGTGTCATTGGCGGTGCTGGTGGCGGCATTCGCCAGCGGCTCGTTGGTCGATACGCACCTGCAGCTGCCTGCAGGCATGGGCACGCTGGCGCTGGTGGCGGCCAATGCCTATGTCGTGTTCTTCAACATCTCGTGGGGACCGGTGATGTGGGTGATGCTGGGCGAAATGTTCCCCAACCAGATCCGCGGTTCGGGCCTGGCAGTGGCCGGTGCGGCGCAGTGGACCGCCAACTTCGCCGTTACCGTGACCTTCCCCATCCTGCTGGCCGGCACCGGGCTGGCAGCCACGTACAGCATCTACCTGGTGGCAGCGGTCATTTCGGTGTTCTTCGTGCTCAGGTACGTGCACGAAACCAAGGGCAAGGAACTGGAGCAGATGCAAGGATGAACGCAATGACCCATCGACACGTTGGCCGCGCCCATGCTGGCGTGCTGCTGACCACGCTGCTGCTGGCACTTACGGCCTGCGGCAAGGATGAGAAGGTTGCCGGACCTGCGGCCGCGACGGCGGATCCGTGGCCGCAGGTCGCCTGGCCGTTGGCCGAGGACCCCGCGCTGGAGAAGCGCATCACCGACCTGATGGCCACCCTGACGGTGGAGGAAAAGGTCGGCCAGCTGGTGCAGGGCGATATCGCCAGCATCACGCCCGACGACGTGCGCCGCTATCGGTTGGGCTCGGTCCTGGCCGGCGGCAATTCCGATCCCGGTGGCCGTTACGATGCCGCGCCGGCCGAATGGCTGGCGCTGGCCGATGCGTTCTACGCAGCGTCGATGGACACCTCCGCCGGTGGCAAAGCGATTCCGGTGCTGTTCGGCATTGATGCCGTGCACGGGCAGAGCAACATCATCGGCGCGACGCTGTTCCCGCACAACATCGGCCTGGGCGCGGCCCGCAACCCGGATCTGCTGCGCCGGATCGGCGAAGTCACCGCACTGGAGACCCGCGCGACCGGCATGGAGTGGGCATTCGCACCGACCGTGGCGGTACCGCAGGACGACCGCTGGGGGCGTACTTACGAGGGCTATTCCGAATCGCCCGAGGTGGTGGCCAGCTATGCCGGTGCAATGGTCGAAGGCCTGCAGGGCAAAGTGGGTACGCCCGCGTTCCTCGATGGTCGTCATGTGATCGCTTCGGTGAAGCACTTCCTCGGCGACGGCGGCACCACCGATGGCAAGGACCAGGGTGACACCCGGATCAGCGAAGCAGACCTGGTGCGCATCCACGCGGCCGGGTATCCACCGGCGATCGCGGCAGGCGCACAGACCGTCATGGCGTCCTTCAACAGCGTCAACGGCGAAAAAATGCATGGTCACAGGCAGTACCTGACCGATGCGTTGAAGGGCCGCATGCACTTCGGTGGGTTCGTGGTGGGCGACTGGAACGGACATGGACAGGTCAAGGGATGCACGACCACCGATTGCCCGGCCACCATCAATGCGGGCCTGGACATGGCCATGGCCTCGGACAGCTGGAAAGGCTTCTACGAAACCACGCTGGCTGCAGTGAAGAACGGCACCATCAGCCAGCAACGGCTGGATGAAGCCGTGCGCCGGATCCTGCGGGTGAAGATGCGACTGGGCCTGTTCGAGGCCGGCAAGCCATCCGCCCGCGCGGTCGGCGGGCAGTTCGCCCTGATCGGTGCACCGGAACATCGCGCCCTCGCGCGGCAGGCCGTGCGCGAATCACTGGTAATGCTGAAGAACCAGGGTGGTGTACTGCCGTTGTCCCCCCGCCAGCGCATCCTGGTCGCCGGTGATGGTGCCAACGACGTGGGCAAGCAGGCCGGTGGCTGGACATTGAACTGGCAGGGAACCGGCACCACGCGCAAGGACTTCCCCAACGCAGACACGATCTACGAGGGTATCGCCCAACAGGCGTCCGCCGCAGGTGGCGAGGCAGTGCTTGCCGTCGATGGGAAATATGTGACGAAGCCGGACGTGGCCGTGGTGGTATTCGGCGAGAGCCCGTACGCCGAGTTCCAGGGCGATCTGCCGACCCTGGCGTACAAGCCGGGCGATGACGCGGATCTTGCCCTGATCAAACGGCTGAAGGCCGACGGCATCCCTGTGGTGGCCGTGTTCCTGAGCGGACGCCCGCTGTGGGTCAACCGCGAGATCAACGCCGCGGATGCGTTCGTTGCAGCGTGGCTGCCCGGCTCGGAAGGTGCCGGCGTTGCCGACGTTCTGCTGCGCAAGGCTGATGGCAGCGCGCAGCACGATTTCAAGGGCAGGTTGAGCTTCAGCTGGCCGCGCACGGCCACGCAGTACGCCAACAACGTGGGGCAGCAGGGTTACGACCCGCAGTTCGCTTTCGGCTTCGGACTGTCCTACGCCGACAACGGCGATCTGGCAGCCCTGCCGGAAGTCTCCGGCGTGACTGGCAACGAAGGCGCCACCGGCGTGTTCTTCGCGCGCGGCGAAGCCGGTTCAGGCATGGCCCTGCGCCTGCAGAACGGCACGGGGCAGGGCGTCACGGTCACCAAGGTGCCGGAGGCCCTGGAGGGCGATCTGCTCAAGGTCACTGGCGTGGACCATCTGGCGCAGGAGGACGGTCGCCGCCTTGCATGGTCGGGCAAGGCGGAGGCAGTTGCCACGCTGCAGTCGCACACAGCGCTGGACCTGCAGCGCGAAAGCAACGGCGACCTGATGCTGCTGACCACACTGCGGGTGGAGTCTGCACCCCGCGGCGAGGCATGGTTGGCAGTGGGCTGCGGCACTGGCTGCTCGGCCCGCATTGCGCTCACGCCGACGCTGGCAACGCTGCCGGTGGGCCAATGGACGCGCGTGGGCGTGCCGCTGAAGTGCCTGGTGGCCGCTGGTGCGGATGTCGGCAAGCTGGATCGCCCTTGGTCGATCGGAACGGCGGGGGCGATGACACTGTCGGTGTCACGTGTCGCACTGGGCGCTCTGAATGAAGCAGAGACCACCATCGGCTGCGCGGGCGAGTGACCGTGACGCCGCGCCCTGCGCTATCGGGAACCAGGCGGGCGCGCGACCGAGTCGCGTACCACCAGCCGGTGCGGCACCACGTGGTCGATCAGCACCCGCTCGCCGTCGGTGCGGCGGCGGATGGTGCGCAGCAGGATATCGATGGCCGCGTCGGCCATCGAGGCGATCGGCTGATGGATGGTGGTGAGCTCAGGCCAGACCGTGGTGGCCGCCGAGCTGTCATCGAAGCCCACCACCGACAGATCGCGGGGTACCTCCAGGCCACGGCGGTGGGCAACGGAGATTGCCGCCGCGCCCATATCGTCATTGCTGGCGAAGATCGCAGTGGGTGGCCGAGGCTGGCACAGCAGCTTCTCAGCAGCGGCGAGCCCGGAGCGGTAGGTGTAGTCGCCCTGTTCGACCAGGGCGGGGTCGACCTCCAGCCCGGCGTCGTGCAGCGCGCTGACAAAGCCGTCATAGCGCCGCGCGCTCGCGCTGAGATCGGTACGCCCGCAGATGAAGCCGATGCGGCGGTGACCATGCTGGATCAGGTGTTCGGCCAGTTCCCTGCCAGCGTGGAAGTCGTCGATGCGCACGCAGGAAACGCCGTTGCCAAGGTGACCTGGCGCGATCGCAACCACCGGGATACCGGCCCTGACCAGCTCGGTCACCACGGGCTTCGATTCGCACAGCGGCGGCGGCAGGATGACGCCGTCCACCCGCCCGGCAAGGGCACGCGCGGCCTTGCGCTGGGCGGCGGGGCCCGGCTCGTCCCAGTAGTCGATGACCAGCTGGATGGCAGCGTTGGACGCTACCCGCAGCAGGCCGACCAGCAGTTCGCGCAGGTAGGCACCGCTGGGGTCGGTGTAGATCAGTGCAATACGCGTGTGCTGCGCGGCGGCCAACGAACTGGCGGCGAGGTTGGGCGTATAGCCCAGTTCACGCACTGCGCGCATCACGCGCTCGCGGGTGACGTCGCGCACCTTGCCCTGGTTGATCGCCCGCGACACCGTCATCGGCGACACTCCGGCCAGGGCTGCCACCTCGTCGATCGTCACGCCACTGGTTTTGCGGCGGACCGATTTCTTCGGCTTGTCCAATACGCGCTCCCGTTCTTCTTTGTGACGCTGCTGCATCCAGCGCACGCGCCGAGCTTACAAGGTTTGCTGGCCACCCTGCGGTTCCGTTTCGATGGCGAGCGGTGTCATTGGATGTTCGCCAGCGTGCTGGCGTTGCTGGCCTGCATGGGCAACGCACGCGCAGAGGATGGCTACGCGCTGTGGATGCGTTACGCCCCGCTCGAGCCGACGCTCGCTGCCCACTACCGCACCCGCCTGGGGCAGGTGGTGGCCCCTGATCAGACGGCCACGCAGCGCGCCGCGCGCGATGAGCTGGAGCGTGGACTCGGCGGACTGCTCGGCAGCGATCCGCAGGCACCGGGTACGGCGGCCATCGGTCCCGCGCTGGTGCTGGGTACTCCGCAGTCGTCAGCGTTGATCGCACCGTTGCGGGCGCAGTTGCAGTCACTGGGCGAGGAGGGCTACCTGCTCAAGCGCACACGGGTGGGCCAGCGCGATGTGCTGCTGGTCGCCGCATCACGGGATATCGGCGTGCTGTATGGCGTGTTCCATCTGCTGCGGCTGCTGCAGACGGGCGCGAGGATCGATGCCCTCGATGTGCGTCAATCGCCACGGCTTCGGCTGCGCGTGCTCAACCATTGGGACAACCTCGACGGGTATGTGGAGCGCGGCTATGCAGGCCAGTCACTGTGGGACTGGCAGACGCTGCCGGAATGGCGCGACCCGCGCTACACCGACTACGCACGTGCCAATGCGTCCGTAGGCATCAACGGCACCGTGCTCAACAACGTGAATTCAAACGCACAGAGTCTTGCGCCGCAGTATCTCGACAAAGCGGCAACACTGGCGGATCTGTTCCGGCCGTACGGCATTCGCGTCTACCTGAGCGCACGCTTCAGCGCACCCATCGAGCTGGGCGGGCTCGACACCGCCGATCCGCTCGACCCGGGCGTGCAGCGCTGGTGGCGGGACAAGGCCGCCGAGATCTATGCACGCATTCCCGATTTCGGCGGCTTCCTGGTGAAAGCCAATTCGGAAGGGCAGCCCGGCCCGCAGGACTATGGCCGCTCGCACGCCGACGGCGCCAACCTGCTGGCCGATGCACTGGCCCCGCACGGTGGCGTGGTGATGTGGCGCGCCTTCGTCTATGCGCACGACGTTCCCGCCGACCGGGCCACGCAGGCCTACAGCGAATTTGCCGGCCTGGACGGCGCCTTCCGCCCGAACGTAGTCCTGCAGGTGAAGAACGGGCCCATCGACTTCCAGCCGCGTGAGCCGTTCCATCCGCTGTTCGGGGCCATGCCGCGCACGCCACTGATGATGGAAGTGCAGATCACCAAGGAATACCTGGGCTTCGCCACGCATCTGGTTTACCTGGGGCCGTTGTACGAGGAAGTGCTGCGGGCCGACACCCGCGCACGCGGCAAAGGTTCCACCGTGGCGCGATCCCTGGCCGGCATGGCCGGCGTCGCCAACATCGGCACCGATCGCACCTGGAGTGGATCGCATTACGACCAGGCCAACTGGTACGCCTTCGGGCGCCTTGCGTGGGATCCGCGGCAATCGGCCGGGGACATCGCGGCAGATTGGGCGGCGCTGACCTTCTCGGCCGATCCCGGCGTGGTGCAGCCCATTGTCGGGATGATGATGGCCTCGCGCGAGGCCGCGGTGAACTACATGACCCCGCTGGGCCTGCACCATCTGATGGCGCGGGGACACCACCATGGTCCGGGTCCGTGGGTCGATGGCGGCCCACGCGCGGACTGGACGTCGGTGTACTACCACCGTGCGGATCACAGCGGCATCGGCTTCGACCGCACCGCAGGCGGCAGCAATGCCGTGGCCCAGTATTCCCCCGGCGTGGCTGAGCAGTATGGCGACCTGGCGCGGGTTCCAGCGCCGCTGCTGCTGTGGTTCCACCACGTGCCGTGGGACCACCGCATGGCCTCGGGGCGGACACTGTGGGACGAGCTGGTCGCGCGCTACTCGCAGGGGGTACGGCAGGTGCAGGGCATGCAGGGCACCTGGGCAGGGCTGCAGGGCAGGGTGGATGCACAACGGCATGCGCAGGTCGCGGCCTTCCTGCGTATCCAGCTGCGCGAAGCACAGTGGTGGCGCGATGCCAGCGTGGCGTACTTCCAGTCGGTGAGCGGCAGGCCGTTGCCCGCAGGCGAAGCCGCGCCGCCGCATCCGCTGGCCTGGTACCAGGCGTTGCAGTTTCCGTCCGCACCGGGAGATGGGCGATGAAGCCGACGTCGTGGGTGGGCTGGATGCTGGTGGTCGCCATGGGCGGCTGTGCCACGAATGCAGCGGCGCAGGAACCAGGGATGGCGCTGCTGCATCCGTTGTTCCAGGATCACGCCGTGCTGCAGCGTGAGCAGCCGGTTCCGGTATGGGGCCGGGCCGCGCCAGGTGCCACGGTTTCGGTGACCGTTGCAGGGCGGACGGTCAGCACCCACGCGGCAGCCGACGGCCGCTGGCAGGCAACGCTGCCGTCCATGGCCGCCGGCGGCCCCCATGCAATGTCGGTGCGTGCGGGGGACGCAACCCAGATCGTGCACGACGTGCAGATCGGCGACGTCTGGTTGTGTTCCGGGCAGTCGAACATGGAACTGCCGGTGCGGCGCACGCTGGACGCAGACAGCGAGATCGCCAGCGCCACGCAACCGAAGATCCGCCTGTTCACCGTACCGAAGGCGGCGGCGGTTTCACCACAGAGTGATTTTCCGGCGTCTGTGGCATGGCATATGGCGGCGCCGGACACGGTGCGCGACTTTTCCGCTGCGTGCTTCTACTTTGCGCGCGAACTGCAGAAGACGGTCGATGTCCCCATGGGCTTGATCCAGGCGGCGTGGGGCGGTTCGCGCATCGAGGCCTGGACCAGCACCGATGCCCTGCGCATGCAGGGCGGCATGGGGCCAGCACTGGACGTGCTCGCCTTGTCTGCCCGCGATCCCGCAGCGGCAAACGCCCGCTGGGGCCAGCACTGGCAACACTGGTGGACAACACGCGAAGGTGCCGCCGCCGATACGCCCTGGCAGCCCGGCACCGACAGCAGCGGATGGCAACGCGCACCGGCCACGCTCGGCGCGTGGGAGCGCTGGGGTGTGCCGGCGCTGGCCGGCTACAACGGCATGGCCTGGTACCGCACCCAGGTGACCCTGACGGCCGCGCAGGCCGGCAAGCACGCGTGGCTTGAGCTGGGTCCCGTCGACGAGACGGACATGACCTGGGTGAACGGCGTCGCCGTGGGCAGCCAGTACGGCGCGGGTGAGCGGCGGACGTATGCGCTGCCGCCCGGGTTGCTGAAGGCCGGTGCCAACACGGTGGTGATCAATGTCCTGGACACCTACGGTGAGGGTGGGCTTGCAGGGCCCGCAAGTGCGCACGCCATCCGCCTGGATGACGGTACACGCATCGCGCTGGATGCGCGCTGGCAGTATCGGATGGCGCCCGGTGTACAGGCGCCGCCGCTGGCACCGTGGCATGCCGCTACAGGACTGTCGACGCTGTACAACGGCATGATTTCGCCACTGGGCGGCTATGGCCTGCGCGGCGTGCTGTGGTACCAGGGTGAATCCAATACCGGCGACGCAATGGCATACCTCGCACGCCTGCGCAGCCTGCGCGACGACTGGCGGAGACGGTTCGGCGCGCACACGCCGCTGCTGCTGGTGCAACTGGCCGGCTATGGCCAGCCAGCCGTGGCGCCGGTTGAAAGTGGCTGGGCGCAGGTGCGCCAAGCGCAGCGGCTCGCTGCGGTGGAAGACCCGCGCACCGGGCTGGCGGTGGCCATCGACATCGGCGATGCCTACGACATCCACCCGCCGAACAAGCAGGAAGTGGGCCGGCGACTGGCGCGGGCAGCGCGTCATGTGGTCTACAGCGAGCGCGGCGTAGCGCCGTCCGGCCCGATAGCGCGCCAGGCATCGGCCACGCGGGCCGGTGTACGCATCGCGTTCGACGACGTGGCCGGCGCTCTGGTCACGACCGGCGCGAACGGTCCCATCGGCTTCGAGCTGTGCGACGCCGATGCGCGCCACTGCCACTACGCCGACGCGGTGCTGGACGGTCACGACGTCGTGCTGCGCGGCGCCGAGACCGTTTTCGCCGCCCGCGTGCGCTACTGCTGGGCCGATGGCCCGGTGTGCACCCTGCACGACAGCAGCGGCGCGCCCGCCGGTCCCTTCGAGCTTTCCATTTCTCCTGCGGAGGTTCCCTGATGCGCCTGCTGCTGGCCTCACTGCTCGTGTTGTCTTCATTCCTGCCGCAGGCGTGGGCAGCGGCGCCTGCGCCGCCGGTCTACTTCGACTGGTTCGAGTACCGCGGTCGCGACGCGGCATTCGATGCGCCGTTGCCGGCCGGACACTATCGCAACCCCATTCTTGCCGGGTTCCATGCCGACCCCAGCGTCGTCGCCGCAAACGGGCGCTTCTATCTGGTCAACTCCAGCTTCACCTACTTCCCGGGCATCCCGGTGTTCGAAAGCGTGGACCTGGTGCACTGGAAGCAGATCGGCAACGTGATCGACCGGCCATCGCAGCTGGACTTCGACGGCCTGGGCGTGTCGCGTGGCATCTTCGCACCGGCCATCAGTTACCACGACGGCATGTTCTACGTGGTCACCACGGCCGTCGACAGCGGCGGCAATTTCATCGCGACCGCGCGCGATCCCGCCGGTCCCTGGTCCGATCCGCACTGGCTGCCCGGCATCGACGGCATCGATCCGTCGTTGTTCTTCGACAATGACGGCACCGTGTATCTGCTCAACAACGATGTACCGCCCGGCCCGCCACGCTACGAGGGCCACCGTGCCATCTGGATGCAGCAGATCGATCTGGAGCGTTTCACCCCGGTGGGACCGCGCAGGGTGTTGATCGACGGCGGGGTGGAGCCGGCCAGGAACCCGATCTGGATCGAGGGGCCGCACCTCTACAGGCGCGATGGCTGGTACTACCTCTCCGATGCGGAAGGCGGCACCGGCCCGCAGCACTCGCAGGTGGTGCTGCGCAGCCGCGAGGTGTGGGGGCCTTACGTGCCATATGCGGGCAATCCGATTCTCACCCAGCGCGACCTGCCCGATGGCAGGCCACTGCCGATCACCAATGCCGGGCATGCCGATCTGGTGGAAGGTCCGGACGGCTCCTGGTGGGCGGTGTTCCTTGCCAGCCGCAACTACGACATCCGCCACTACAACACCGGGCGCGAGACCTATCTGCTGCCGGTGCAATGGCAGGACGGCTGGCCGGTGATCCTGCCGGCCAACCAGGCCATTCCGTATGCGGCCAGAGCGCCCTCGTGGATGCAGGGCGAGGCGTCGCAGGCGCCGTCCACCGGCAACTTCATCGAGCGCGACGAATTCGATGCGCCGACACTCGGCAGCGGCTGGCTGCGCGTGCGCGTCCCCAAGCAGCCGTGGGCCGACCTGCGTGAGCGGCCGGGGGCGTTGGCTGTGCATCCGCTGGCGGAGAACCTGGACACACTGCGCAACCCCGCGTTCCTCGGCCGACGCCAGCAGCACCTGCGCTTCGAGGCCAGTACCGATATGACCCGCCCGGCAGCAGGCGTGGCCGCCGGCCTGGCAGCTTTCCAGAACGAGACGCACTGGTACTTCCTGGGCGTCCGCAGCATTGGCGCTGATCGCGTGGCGGTCTTTCTCGAAGCGCGCGACGGCAGCGGCGATGCCCGCACACTGGCAACCCGTGAGGCGATGGCGACCGCGTCGCTGCGCCTGAAGATCGCCGGTGACGAAGGCCGCTATGCGTTCGCCTTCGACAGCGGCGACGGGCGTGGCTGGCAGACACTGGCCGATGACGTGGACGGAACGGTATTGAGTACGGATCGTGCAGGCGGCTTCGTCGGCGCCCTGCTGGGACCATTCGCGCGCGACGAGCGTGCCCTGAGGAGCAAATGATGACGCGCACTCCCATCTTCCGCACGCTGGCCCTGTGCGCTGCCATCGCGCTGGCAACGACCGGTCACGCTACCGGACCTGCGCCCTGGCTCGACACCTCGGCCAGCGTTGAAACCCGCGCCGCCGCCCTGGTCGCACGGATGACCCTGGAGGAGAAGGCAGCGCAGATGCAGAACGCCGCGCCCGCAATCGAGCGCCTGGGCGTTCCCGCGTACGACTGGTGGAACGAGGGCCTGCATGGCGTGGCGCGGGCAGGGCAGGCAACCGTGTTTCCGCAGGCCATCGGCCTGGCGGCCACGTTCGATGTGCCGCTGATGGGGCAGGTTGCCAGCACCATCAGCGACGAGGCCCGTGCCAAGCACCACCAGTTCCTCCGCGAAGGCTCGCATGGCCGCTATCAGGGGCTGACCTACTGGTCACCGAACATCAACATCTTCCGAGACCCGCGATGGGGCCGCGGCCAGGAAACCTACGGCGAGGACCCGTACCTCACCGCCCGCATGGGCGTGGCCTTCGTGCACGGCCTGCAGGGTGACGACCCGGTGTACCGCAAGCTCGACGCCACCGCCAAGCACCTGGCCGTGCACAGCGGCCCCGAAGCTGATCGCCACCACTTCGATGCCCGCCCCAGCAAGCGCGACCTGTATGACACCTACCTGCCGGCGTTCGAGGCGCTGGTGAAGGAGGGGCAGGTGGACGCGGTGATGGGGGCCTACAACCGGGTGTATGGCGAGTCCGCCAGCGCCAGCCGCTTCCTTCTGCGCGATGTGCTGCGCCGCGATTGGGGCTTCAAGGGCTACGTGGTATCCGACTGCTGGGCCATCGTCGACATCTGGAAGCATCACCGGATCGTTCCCAGCCGCGAGGCTGCTGCCGCGTTGGCGGTCAGGAACGGCACCGAACTGGAGTGCGGCCAGGAATACGCCACGCTGCCAGCCGCCGTACGGCAGGGCCTGATCAGCGAGGCGGAGATCGACGATGCGGTGACCCGCCTGTTCGCCGCGCGGATGCGGCTGGGCATGTTCGACCCGCCCGAGCGCGTGCGCTGGGCGCGGATTCCCGCGTCGGTCAACCAGGCCCCGGCGCATGATGCGCTGGCCCTGAAGGCCGCCCAGGAATCGCTGGTATTGCTGAAGAACGATGGCGTGCTGCCGCTGTCGCGCACCCTCAAGCGCATCGCCGTGATCGGCCCCACCGCCGATGACACCATGGCACTGCTGGGCAACTACTTCGGCACCCCAGCCGCGCCGGTCACCCTGCTGCAGGGCATCCGCGATGCCGCCAAGGGCATCGAGGTGAGCTACGCACGCGGCGTGGACCTGGTTGAAGGGCGCGACGATCCCAGCGCCACGCCCTTGATCGAAGCGACCTACCTGCGCCCCTCGGCCGATTCCCCGGAGCGCGGCCTGCGTGGCGAGTACTTCCGTACCGCTGATCTTTCCGGCACGCCGGCGCTGGTGCGCACCGATGCCCAGATCGGATTCCGCTGGGACCGGGGCTCTCCCACCGACAACCTGCTGGCCCGTGGTGAAGCCGCGCCGGGGCAGGGCATCCCCAGCGATGGTTTCAGCATCCGCTGGAGTGGCCAGCTGCTGCCGCCCGTCTCGGGGCGCTACCGGATCGAGGCGGCTGCCGACGATGGTTTCCGCCTCTACGTGGACGGCAAGCGGGTGCTCGACCACTGGGCCAACAGCGATCGCCTGCGCGGCGATGGCGTGGACCTGGACCTGCAGGCCGGCCGCGCCTATGACCTGAGGCTTGAGTACTTCGACGCCGAGCGCGACGCCGGTGTCCGCCTGGGGTGGCGCATGCCCGGTGCCAAGCCGCCGTTCGAAGCGGCGCTGGAGGCCGCGCGCAACGCCGACGTGGTGGTGTTCGTGGGCGGCCTCACCGGCGATGTCGAAGGCGAAGAAATGAAGGTCAACTACCCGGGCTTCGCCGGCGGGGACCGTACCGACCTGCGCCTGCCCGCGCCACAGCGCACGCTGCTGGAAGCGCTGCACGCCACTGGCAAGCCGGTGGTGATTGTGCTCACTGGTGGCTCGGCGATGGCGGTGGAGTGGGCGCAGCAGAATCTGTCCGCCATCCTGATGAGCTGGTATCCCGGCCAGCGCGGTGGCACCGCCGTCGGCCAGGCGCTGTTCGGCGAAGTCAATCCCGGCGGGCGCCTGCCGGTGACCTTCTACAGGGCGGATGACACATTGCCCGCGTTCAACGACTACACGATGGAAGGCCGCACCTACCGCTACTTCCGCGGCACGCCGCTGTATCCGTTCGGTCATGGGCTGTCCTATACCCGGTTCGACTATGGCAGGCTGCAGCTTGATTCGGCGCGCATCACCCACGACGGCAAGCTCAGGGTGCAGGTCGAGATAGCCAACACCGGCAAGCGTGCCGGCGACGAAGTGGTCCAGCTGTATGTACGGCGGCTGGAGGCGGGTCCCGGCGACGCACGCCAGACATTGCGCGGCTTCCAGCGCGTCCACCTGGCCGCCGGCGAGCGGCGCACCGTAGCGTTCGATCTGCAGGCACAGCAGGACCTGCGCCAGTATGACGAAGCGCGCGGCGGCTATGCGGTGCCGGCGGGTGCGTATGAAGTGAGGGTGGGAAGCTCCAGCGCCGACATCCGTGCGAAGGTCGGGTTCCGCGTGGAGGCCAACCGTGACTGATGCACGTCGCATGGAAAGCACCGAGCACACGCTGTCCATCCGGGAGAAGCTCGGCTACAGCCTGGGCGACCTCGCGGCGAACCTGATCTTCCAGACGCTGATCACGTACCTCGCGTTCTTCTACACCGATGTGTTCCGGCTGCCGCCGGCCACGGCCGCAACGATCATCTTCGTGATCGGCGTGCTCGGGGCGTTCGTGTTCACTCCATTGATCGGCATCGCCGCCGACCGGACGGCCAGCCGGTGGGGCAAGTTCCGGCCGTGGATCCTGTGGACCGCACTTCCATTCGGGGCGCTGTCGCTGCTTGCTTTCAGCACCCCCGACCTGGCGCCGCGCGGCAAGATCATCTACGCCGTGACCACCTACGGCCTGCTGATGCTCGTGTATGCGGCCAACAACCTGCCGTACTCGGCGCTCAGCGGCGTGCTCACCGGCAGCATGGCCCAGCGCAACAGCCTGTCGGCCTACCGCTTCGTGGCGGTGATGGTCGCGCAGTTCATCATCCAGGTGCTGCTGTTGCCGCTGGTGTTGATCCTCGGCGACGGCGACCGTGTGCTGGGCTTCGAGCGGGTCATGACCGTGTTCGCGGCAGTGGGAACCGTGTTCTTCCTGATCACCTTCGCCACCACGCGCGAGCGCATCGTACCGGCGAAGGAACAGACCGCCGGCGTGCTGCAGGACCTGTCCGATCTGCTGCGAAACCGTCCTTGGAAGGTGATGCTGGCCCTCACCATCCTGGTTTTCATCAACCTGTCCCTGAAGGGCGGCACCTACGTCTACTACTTCCAGTACTACATGAGCGAAGCCGCCCTGGCGGGTTTTCTCGACAGCTCCGGATTCAACCGCTTCATCGCTGCCGTCAACGCGGCGCTCAACGGCATGGGCCTGTCCGGGTTCGCCTGGCCGAAGGACCCGGCAACGTCGGCATTCAGCCTGTTCAACGCCTGCGGCATCGTCTGCATGATCCTGGGCATCGGCGTGTCGCGCCGCCTGGCCGACCGGTTCGGCAAGCGTGATGTCTTTGGTGGTGCACTGTTGGTGTCCACCGTGTTCCTGCTGGCGTTCTATTTCTTTCCGCCCACGGCGGTTGCCGTGGCTTTCGCTGCCTTCATGCTGCACGGGTTCTGCTACGGCATCACCATCCCGCTGCTGTGGGCGATGATCGCCGACGTCGCCGACTATTCCGAATGGAAGAACCATCGCCGTGCCACCGCGATCGTCTTCTCGGCAATGCTGTGTGGCCTGAAGATCGGGCTCAGCATCGGTGGTGCGCTGGTCGCCGCCATCCTCGCCCATCATGGCTACCAGGCAGGCGCCCCGCAGCAGCCGCAGGCCGTGGTGGACGGTATCCGCCTGACGGTAAGCGTCTACTGCGCCATTCCGTTCCTGGCCGCGGTAGCGCTGCTTTTCCTCTACGAGATCAACAAGCGCATGGAGACCCGCATCGAGCGGGAGCTGCAGTCGCGGCGACAGGGCAGCCGTCTGGACCAGTTGGCAGCACACGCCATCTCGCAACCACTGGTAACGCACATCTACACCGCCGACCCTTCGGCGCACGTATTCGAGGGGCGGCTGTACATCTATCCGTCGCACGACATCGACAGCGGCGCGCCCTTCGACGATGAGGGCGGGCACTTCGGCATGCAGGACTACCATGTGCTGCGGATGGACACGCCCGACGGCGAGGCCAGTGACTGCGGCGTGGCGCTGCATGTGCGCGACGTGCCATGGGCCAGCCGGCAGATGTGGGCGCCGGACGCCGCCTGCCGCGATGGCCGCTACTACCTGTACTTCCCGGCCAAGGATGCCGACGGCATGTTCCGCATCGGCGTTGCGGCGGCGGATCGGCCGGAGGGCCCGTTCACTGCCGAGTCCGAGCCCATCGAGGGCGCGTACTCGATCGACCCGGCCGTGTTCGAGGACGACGACGGCACGCACTACCTCTGTTTCGGTGGCATCTGGGGTGGCCAGCTGCAGAAGTACCGGGACAACCGCTACGCCCCGGCGCATGAAGAACCTGCCGGCGACGCGCCGGCACTGGGCCCGCGTATCGCGCGACTGGACGCGAGCATGACCCGGTTGGCCGAAGCCACGCGCGAGATCGTCATCCTGGACGGGCACGGACAGCCACTGCGCGCCGATGACCACGCACGCCGTTTCTTCGAGGGGCCCTGGCTGCACAAATACCAGGGCCGGTATTACCTGTCGTACTCCACCGGCGATACGCATCTGCTGTGCTACGCCACCAGCGACAGCCCGTACGGGCCGTACACCTATCGCGGCGTGATCCTCACCCCCGTGGTGGGCTGGACCACCCATCACTCCATCTGTGCGTTCCGGGGGCAGTGGTACCTGTTCTACCACGACGCGCTGTTGTCTGGCGGGGTCACCCACCTGCGTTCGGTCAAGTGCACGCCGCTGCACATGGAAGCAGACGGCAGCATCCGGACCATCGATCCCTATGGCGCCTGAAACATCTCCGCAGGATGATGCGCAGGCCGCGATGCCTGCCGGTCCGCTGCACTGGTTGCGGGCGGGCAGCCTGGAAGTGGCAGTGGCACCGGAGGCCGGTGGTCGCATCGCCCGAATCCGTTTCGACGGTGTGGAATGGCTGATCGGCGAACAGCAGGAGGCGGCCGCCATCGGCTGGGGGTGCTATCCCATGGTCCCCTGGGCCGGGCGCATCCGGCAGGGACGCTTCAGCGTCGACGGCAGGTGCTATCAGCTACCGGTGAACTTTGGCGTGCACGCCATTCATGGCGTTGGCTTCTCACGGCCCTGGCGCATCGACCGCCTTGAATCGGACGGCGCGTCGCTGTCGTTGGACCTTCCCGAGGATGGCTATTGGCCCTTCGGGGGCAGGGCATCGCAGCACATCCACGTGCAGCCCGACTGCCTGCAACTGCGACTGGCCGTACAGGCAGGCGACACGCCGATGCCGGCCGTGCTCGGCTGGCACCCGTGGTTCCGCAAGCCGGACCGGTTGCTGTTCGCGCCAGCCGCGATGTACCCCCGCGACGGAGAGGGAATCGCCGTCCTGCCCTGCGTCGATCCGGCGCAAGGCCCGTGGGACGACTGCTTCATCAACCATCGCGAGGTCACGCTGGTTTCCGCCGGCCAGCGGCTGCGACTGCGCGCCGACACCGATCACTGGGTGGTCTATGACGGCGCCGCGCACGCCACCTGCGTGGAGCCACAGACCGGCCCGCCGGATGGGTTCACGTTGGCGCCCACCCGGTTGCAGCCGGGACAGCAACTGGAACTGCACTTCGAGTTGCGCTGGGAGATCGACACCGGTGGCAAGCACCGGCCATTGACCTGTTGTTGACGTGCAGATGCCAGACTCGCAGGCAAACGGATGTCTGGGCGCATGGCAGGGGAAATGATCGGGAGAGCCGGCAATGCCGTTCTTCACTGATTCAACGGAAGTCGCGGTCGAGGGCGTCGGCGCTGCACGGCGCATCGGCTGGATGCGGTTCGTGGGAAATGGGTTGGGGGCGCTTCCGATTGCCTCGATCATCCTGGAGCGTCAGGCGGATGCGTCGACGTGGGTACTGCTGCTGCTCAATGCCGTCGCATGGCCTGCAGTGGCGCTGGTGCTGACACGCCGCGCGCGCGCGCCGGCCGCGGTGCAGTTCCGCTGCATGATCGTCGACTCCCTGCTCGGAGGCGCGTGGATCGCCTTCATGGCCCTCAGTACCGTGCCCAGCGCGTTGTTTGCGGCGCTGCTGGTGGCCGACAAGATCGCCGCCGGGGGTATCCGCCTGGCAACGCGGGCGACCCTGGCATTGGTGGCCGGATTCGTGGTCGCCTGGCTCGCCCTGGGCTTGCCGTTTCAGCCGGTCACCTCGCAGCGCACGATCGTCCTCAGCCTGCCTTTCCTGTTCGTCTATGGCATCGGTCTGAGCGTGCTGAGCTGGCGACTGGCGCGGCGGGTGAAATCACAGAATCGCCAGCTGCAGCGGCTGAGCCGGATGGATCCATTGGTCGAACTGGCCAACCGCGGCTTCCTGATCCAGCGCGCCCAGCAGGTGCTGGAGAAGGGGCCGTACCAGGGCGCGGGCGCGTGCCTGCTGATGCTCGATGTAGATGATTTCAAGCAGATCAATGATTCGCACGGCCATCGCGCCGGCGACGAGGTGCTTCGCCGCATCGCGGCAGTGCTGCGCCAGCTGGCCCAGCCGGGCGACATGCCGGCGCGCTTGGGCGGCGATGAGTTCGCCGTCCTGCTGGGTCAGCGCACAGCAGCGGAGGCCATGAATGTGGCCGAGCAGATCAGGCAGCATCTGCAGGAACCGGGCACGGCCGAGGCCGCCGACATCGACTTCAGCGTCAGCATCGGGATCGCCGCCGCCGCTGGCACAGGCACCGCAGAGGACTGGCTGGCGAAGGCGGACAAGGCGCTCTATCACGCAAAACGGCACGGCAAGAACACCGCAAGCTGCGCCGAGTGATGTGCACCTGGCGGGGGCACTGGCAGGGCAGGTGGACGCCCATTTCACCGGATACCGCAGCGCCAACCGCCACACTCGCCACTTCCCTGGGCCCATCGGCGCTCACAGAATCAACCGATGTTCGATCTTCAACCTCTCCGCGCACGCCTGTCAGCGATGGTGCTGACCGAAGGATGGCGCCGGCGCGCGGCCTTGTGGAGCGGCGCGGTGGCCGTGGCACTGGTTGCCATCGTGTTCGCCAAGGCCAGCGATGCCGCCTTCCATGTCTTCCAGCGCGTCATTGCCCATTCCCCGTGGTGGGCGTTGCTGCTCACGCCGGGCATCTTCGCGCTGCTGGCCTGGCTCACCGCCGGCGCGCTCAGGCCCACCCGGGGAAGCGGCATTCCGCAGGTCATCGCATCGCTGGAACAGCCGGACCCGGAATTCCGGCAGGTCAACCTCTCGCCTGCGGTGTCGGCGGGCAAACTGCTGCTGACCTCGCTGTCCCTGCTTGGCGGCGCGTCGGTTGGCCGCGAAGGCCCCACCGTGCACGTGGGCGCCAGCCTGATGTACCTGTTTGGGCGCTGGTACGGGTTCAAGGATCCCCGCGAGCTGTCGCATTTCCTGCTGGCAGGGGGCGCAGCGGGCATCGCCGCGGCCTTCAATACGCCGTTGGCGGGCATTGTGTTCGCCATTGAAGAGTTGAGCGGGCGGTTCGAGCACCGCTTCTCGGGCACCCTGCTCACGGCGGTCATCGTGGGCGGCGTGGTGTCCCTGGGCCTGCTGGGCAACTACACCTACTTCGGCCACGTCTCGGCGCTGCTGCCGCTGGGCCAGGCGTGGGGCGCCATTGTGCTGTGCGGCGTGGTCGCCGGCCTGCTGGGCGGACTGTTCGCCCGGGTCGTGCTGCTGACCATGTCCGGTCATCCGCGTTGGCTGGGCCGGCTCAAGCGGGACCATCCGGTGGCACTGGCCGCGGCCTGTGGCTTGATCGTGGTGGTGCTGGCGCTGCTGTTCGGCGACGGCGCATTCGGTACCGGCTACGAGCAGGCGCGCAGCCTGGTGCAGGGCCAGGCAATCGTCGGTCACGAGTTCGGCCTGATGAAGCTGCTCGCCAACCTGGCGTCCTACGTGGCGGGCATCCCCGGCGGTCTGTTCTCACCCGCCTTGGCGGTGGGGGCAGGGCTGGGGCACAACCTGGCGGTGCTGATGCCGGCGGTGGACCCGAAGGCGTTCGTGCTGCTGGGCATGTGCGCCTACCTGACCGGCGTGACCCAGGCGCCGCTGACCTCGGCAGTGATCTCGCTGGAGCTGACCGACAGCGGCGATCTGCTGCTGCCGATCCTGGCCACCGTGCTGATTGCCCGGGGCGTGTCCGGCATGGTCTGCCGGGTGCCGATCTACCGCGGCCTGGCCGAGCAGCTGCTGGCCAACAGCGCCGTTGCTGGCGGCACCACAGCCACAGCGGGAACGCGCCCTGCGGACTAGGCCGCGCTCAGGTCTGCGCGCGCCACTGGCTCATCAGCATCTGCAGGAACCGCTCTGCGGTGGGCGAGAGCAGGGCACCGCGACGGCGCACGATACCGATGGTGCGCGACACCACCGGATTGCCGATCGAACGCGTCACCAACGTCGGATGATCGCCGTCGGGGGTCGCCATTTTCGGCAGCACCGATACCCCGATGCCGGCCTCGACCATGCCCAGTGACGTGGACAGGTGGGTCACTTCGTAGTGCCAGCTCAGCTTGAGGTTCTCGCGCGCCAATGCGCCGTCCAGCAGCGTGCGATTGCCACTGGTGCGATGCACGGTGATCAGCTGGTGCTCGGCCAGATCGGCCCATTCCACCGTGCGCTTGCGGGCCAGCGGATGATCGCGCCGGCACGCCAGCACGAACGGATCCTCGGCCAGCACGTCGAAATCGAGATTGGGGTCGTTGGCGCCCATGAAATTGATGCCGAACTCGACTTCGCCACGCTCCACCGCCTGCAGGCCCTCGGTGGCCGGGATATCCAGGATGCGGAAGCGCACGTTCGGATGCGCTTCGTGGAAGCGCGCCATCACGCTGGGCAGGAAATAGAACGCCGCCGTAGGCAGGCAGGCGATGGTCACGGTAGCGCCGCGGGTGTCTTCGCGGCCGCGCAGTGAGAACAGCGATCCATCGAACTCTTCCAGCATGCGCCGTACCAGCGGCAGCAGGTTCTCGCCCACGGCCGTGGTGCTGACGCTGCGCGTGGTGCGCTCCAGCAGCGGCGAGCCCACCGCCTGCTCAAGCTTCTGGATGCGTCGGCTCAACGCCGGCTGGGAAACATGCAGGATCTCGGCGGCGCGATGGAAGCTGCGGGTTTCCGACACCAGCAGGAACGCGCGCAGATCCAGAATTTCGCAATTGATGCTCATCAGGTATCAATCATCCAAAAATCAGCAATTCACAGATCAATTGGGGTCATGCCAGTATCGAATCACAGAGGGGTAATTCATCCCCTATACGCATCAATCTATCACACGTATGTCCAACGATCTGCTCAGCATTCCCTGCGTGCTCATGCGCGGCGGCACCTCCAAGGGCCCGTTCTTCCTGGCCAGCGATCTGCCGGCCGATCCCGCCGAGCGTGACCGCCTGCTGCTGGAGGTGATGGGTTCGGGCCACCCGCTGCAGATCGACGGCATCGGCGGTGGCAACGCACTGACCAGCAAGGTGGCCATCATCGACCGCTCCAGCCGCCCCGATGCCGACGTGGACTACCTGTTCGCCCAGGTGCGGGTGGAGCAGCAGGTGGTCGATACCTCGCCCAACTGCGGCAACATGCTGGCGGCCGTGGGCCCGTATGCGATCGAGCGCGGGCTGGTACAGGCACAGGACCCGCAGACCGAAGTGCGCGTGCACAACGTCAACACCGGCAAGCTGATCATCGCCACGGTGGAAACCCCGGGCGGCAACGTGGTCTACCGGGGTGATACGCGCATTGCCGGCGCACCGGGCTCGGCCTCGCCAGTGCGGCTGTCCTTCCTGGACGCGGCCGGCGCACGCACCGGCAAGCTGCTGCCCAGCGGCCATGCCCGGGAAATCATCGACGGCGTGCCGGTCAGCCTGGTCGATTGCGCGATGCCGCTGATGCTGGTGCAGGCCGAAGACCTGGGCGTACGCGGCGATGCCTCACCTGCCGAACTGAACGCGGATGCTGCGTTCATGGCGCGGCTGGAGGCGCTGCGTATCGAGGCCGGCACCCGCATGGGCATCGCCGACGCCGGCAACAAGGTCATTCCCAAGCCGGTGCTGCTGTCCGCACCGCAACACGGCGGGCAGCTGCAGGTGCGCTATTTCATGCCGCACCAGTGCCACACCGCGCTGGCCATCACCGGTGCAGTGGGCATCGCGACCGCCGCCGTCACCCCGGGCACGCTGGCCCACACTTTGGTCGGGTGCCTGCCGCTGCCCGGCAGCATTACCCTCGAACATCCGAGTGGGGCCCTGGAGGTGGGCCTCAGTCGCAGCTCGGACGACGCGCCGGTGGTCGCCAGCGTGGTGCGCACCGCACGTCGTCTGTTTGAAGGTCGCGTGTTCGCCACGTCGCCCGCGCCCGCCAGGGCCAGTGCCAATCAAGCCCGCCAATGGACG
This sequence comes from Stenotrophomonas sp. YIM B13575, assembly GCF_042787595.1. Classification (NCBI taxonomy): domain Bacteria; kingdom Pseudomonadati; phylum Pseudomonadota; class Gammaproteobacteria; order Lysobacterales; family Lysobacteraceae; genus Stenotrophomonas; species Stenotrophomonas sp. YIM B13575. The sequence continues at coordinate 212,600 of NZ_JBHZOP010000012.1, forward strand.
TCAGCGGCATGATCTGAAACCGGTCGGGCCGGCACAGCCGTGCTTGCCCGCCACCACAACGTAGATGCTTCACTCCTGGGAGGGATGATGTACAAGCAGTTCTTCATGGCCGCGCTGTGCGCGGTCGGCCTGGCCGCGGCCGGATGCAGCAAGCCGGACGCCACTGCCGCCGGTGGCGGCGCACGCGGCGGCGACAATGCGCCGGTGCGCATCAGCGTCGGTTCCTACAACCTCAACAACCTGCCGTTCTTCATCGCCGATGCCAAGGGCTACTTCAAGGACGTCGGCCTGGACGTGAAAACCGAGAACTTCGCCCAGGGTGGCTCCAAGGTGCTGCAGGCGCTGGTTGCCAACTCCACCGACGTGGCCGTCGGCTTCTACGACCACACCATCCAGATGCAGGCCAAGGGCAAGGACGTGGTCGCCTTCGTGCTGCTCTCGCGCAATTCCGGCCTGGTGATGGCCGGCCGCGAAGACGCCACGTTCGATCCGGCGCGCCCGCAGACCATCAAGGGCCAGAAGGTCGGCATCACCGCACCGGGCTCCTCGTCGGACTTCTTCGTGCGGCATTTCCTGGCCCAGCATGACATCCCGGTCGACAGCATCTCGCTGATCGGCGTGGGGTCCGGTGCCGCTGCGGTCGCCGCGCTGGAGCAGGGCAAGATCGACCTGCTGGTGAATTACGATCCTGCCGCCACCCTGATCACCGAACGCAAGGTCGGCAGGATCATCCTCGACGCACGCAGTGATGAAGGCGCACGCCAGGTCTATGGCGGCCTGTACCCGACCTCGGTGATGTACGCCAACCAGAGCTTCCTGGACAAGCGCCCGGAAGCGGCCGAAAAGATCGCCCGTGCCGAGCAGATGGCACTGAAGTTCATCGCCGACAACAGCGCCGAGGACATCGTCGCGGCCCTGCCTGACAGCTATGTCTCCGGCGACCGCGCCACCTATGCCCGCGCCGTGGAGAACGCCCGCGCGATCTTCACCGCCGATGGCCACTTCACCGCGGCCGATCTGGAAACACCGCTGAAGGTGCTGCGCGAATTCAACACGGACGTGGCCAAGGCCAACATCGATCTGTCCAGGACCTACACCAATGCCTTCGTCGAGCGTGCCCACGCTGCGGCGCCGGCTGCCCAACGTTAAGCGGAGGTAACCCCATGGCCCTCAATGCCACCGTGCGCCAGCTCAACGGCGCGCCGCAGCTGGAGCCTGCACAGACCATGGTCGCCATCAACAAGGTGACCATGTCCTTCGGCGAATTCACCGCCGTGCGCGATGTCGACATCCAGGTAGGCGACGGCGAGTTCCTCGCCATCGTCGGCCCCACCGGCTGCGGCAAGAGCACCATCCTCAATTCCGTGGCGGGCCTGCTGACCCCGTCGTCCGGCGACGTCGCCATCGATGGCCGCAAGGTCAGCGGCGTGCAGGAATCGGTCGGCTATCTGTTCCAGCAGGATGCACTGCTGCCGTGGAAGACCGCCTACCAGAACGTCGAACTGGGCCTGCGCTTCCGTGGCGTGCCTGAAGCCGAGCGCAAGGCCAAGGCCAATGCCTGGCTGGCCAAGGTCGGCCTGAGTGGCTTCGAGCACCGCTACCCGCACCAGCTGTCCGGCGGCCAGCGCAAGCGCGTGCAGATGGCGCAGGCGTTGATCGTCGAGCCGAAGGTGATCCTGATGGACGAGCCGTTCTCGGCGCTGGACATCCACACCCGCCACCTGATGCAGAACGAACTGCTGCGGCTGTGGCAGGAGGATCGCCGCTCGGTGATCCTCATCACCCACGACCTGGAAGAGGCGATCGCGCTGGGTGACCGCGTGGTGGTGCTGTCCTCCGGCCCGGCCAGCCGCGTCGTGCGCAGCTTCGACGTGAACCTGGAGCGGCCGCGCAACGTGGCCGAAATCAAGCTGGACGAACGATTCACCGACCTGTACCGCGACATCTGGGCCTGCCTGCGCGGCGAAGTGGAGAAGAGCTATGCACGCCAAGACTGACAAATTCATCCAGCTGGCCCTGGTGGTCGCTGTGTTCGGCGGCTGGGAAGGCGGCATCGCGCTGGGCGTGATCGATCCGTTCTTCTTCCCCTCGCCAACGGCGATCGTGCAGCAGGCCTGGACCTGGCTGTCCGATACCTCGTTCTACCAGCACGTCTACATCACCCTGACCGAAACCGCGCTGGGCTACATCATCGGCACCGGGCTGGGCGTGGCCGGCGGCGTGTGGCTGGGCCTGAGCCGCCGTTCGGCACGCATCCTGGACCCCTTCATCAAGGGCTTCAACGCGATTCCGCGCGTGGTGCTGGCGCCGATCTTCGTGTTGTGGCTGGGCCTGGGGCTGTGGTCGAAGGTGGCGCTGGCGGTCACGCTGGTGTTCTTCACCACCTTCTTCAACGCCATGCAGGGCGTGCGCGAAGTGAACCCGGTGGTGCTGGCCAATGCCCGCATCCTCGGCGCAGGCCGCAGCGACCTGCTGCGCCACGTGTACTTCCCGGCGGCGGCCAGCTGGATCCTGTCCTCGCTGCGCACCTCGGTCGGTTTCGCCGTGGTCGGCGCGATCATCGGCGAGTACCTCGGTGCCTCGGCAGGGCTGGGCTACCTGATCGCCCAGGCCGAGGGCAATTTCAATGCCGTGGGCGTGTTCGCCGGCATCATCATCCTGGCCGCCTTCGTGCTGGTCATCGACGCAATGCTGGATGTGGTCGAGAACAAGCTGATCACCTGGCGCCCGAACGCGCAGACGCAGGCCACCAGCTGAGCGCGGCTGCCTGAGCCCGCTTGCCGCGCCGCCGGGCTGGATCCGGCGGCGCGCGCCTCCTTCCCCGATCTTCCCCCGCACCACCGCAACAGGCCAGCGCCCGGCCAGGGGGCCGGCTGGCCGGAGAGAGAGACCATGAACCATTCCACCGTGCTGCCGCCGGCAGCGCTGTCGGTCGCGCTTGGCCTGCTGTTGGCCAGTGGCCACGCCGGCGCCCAGACCACGTCATCACCGCCTGCGCCACTGAGCCAGGCCCAGCTCTCGCAACTGGTGCAGCAGCAGGCCGTGCAGATCCAGCAGCTGGAGGCGCGCCTGCGCGCTGTCGAGGGCGGGCAGGGCACTGCAGCCCAATCACCGACAACGGCAACGCCCGCGGCTGCGCTGGAAACCCGGGTGGCCGCGCTGGAATCGGGCCAGTCCAAACAGCCCAAGGTGTCCTGGTCGAAGGGCGCGCCGGAGTTCAGCAGCGCCGACGGCAACGTCACCTTCCGGCCGCGCGGGCGCCTGTTTGTTGATGCCTCCAGCACCGACGGCTCCGCGGTGAACGACCGCAATCTGTCCGGCACCGAAATCCGTTCGGTGCGCCTGGGCGCCGAAGGCCGTTACGGCATCCTCGGCTGGGCCGTGGAGGGCGATTTCGCCGACAACGACGTGGCCTGGAAATCGGTCTATGCCACCGTCGATCACCGCCTGTTCGGCCTGCCTGCCGACCTCACCGTCGGCAACCGCCTGAACGATCGCGGCATCGACGGCTCCAGCAGTACCTCCAACACACCCTTCCAGGACCGCAACGTGGTGGGCACCTTGATGCTGCCGCAGCGCGGGCTGTTCGGTGTCGGCCTTACCGAGCGCGTGTACGGCAAGGGCTGGCACGCCAGCCTCTCGGTGGCGGGCAATGACCTCAACAACGCTGGCACCGACAACGACAGCCAGACCTGGGCCACGCGCGTGCACTGGAACCCCATGGAGCGTTCCGCCGCGACGGTGCATCTGGGCGCATGGGCCTTCCACGAGGAGATCGCCGCCGGCGCCAGCAGCGTGGTGCGCAGCTCGGCCATCGCCGGGCATTTCAACGACCTAGTCAAGATCACCCCGGGCACGCTGCTGGGCGCCGAGCGCAGCACCGGCTATGGCGCAGAGCTGGCGGGCTTCTTCGGCCCAGCCTGGGCGACCGGCGAATGGGGCACCCGCAATCTGCGCGGTGCCGATGCCAGCGGTCGCTACGACCTCGATCACCAGGCCTGGGCCGTCTCGGCCGGTTGGTTCCTGGCCGGCGCCATGCCGGCCTATTCGGGCAAGGCCGGCACCTGGGGCCGGGTGAAGGTGGCCGACCCTGTCACGCGCGGCGGCAGGGGCGCGTGGGAGCTGAAAGCACGCTATGAAGACGTGGATTACGCCGAACTGCCCAGCGGCGGTACCGGCCACGCGTGGACGCTGGGCACGAACTGGTACCTCAACGATTTCAGTCGCGTGATGTTCGAGGCCATCCGCTGGCAGACGAACAACCGCAGCGGCACCGGGCCGGGGAAGGACGAAGGCACTACCTTCAACACCCGCCTGCAGGTGGCGTTCTAGGCCAGCACGGCGCCCGCGCCCTGATCAGAGCAGCAGCAACGCCCCGATCAGCGCGGGCGGCATCACAAGCGCGCCGACCCGCAGGAAGTCGAGCGCGCCGACATGCTCGCCTTCGCGGCGCAGCGCCACCAGCCACAGCATGGTGGCCAGCGAACCGGTCACCGACAGGTTCGGGCCCAGGTCCACGCCGATCAGCAATGCCGCGCGCGTCTGCGCCGGCAGCTCGGCCATCTGTCCCAGCGAGCCGGCCGCCAGACCCACCGGCAGATTGTTGGCCACGTTGCTGAGCAGTGCGGCCGAGGCGCCGGCCAGCCAGCCAGCCTGGTGCGGCGAGGTCTGCGCCAGCGCCTGCAGGTTGCTGGCCGCCACCTGGATGACACCGGTCTGCGACACCGCTTCAACCAGCACGAACAGGCCGGCCACCAGCGGCAGCACGCCCCATGACACGTGGCGCAACAGCGGCAGCGGGCCGCGGCGCTGGCGGATCGCCACCACCGCGACGCTCAGCGCGCCCGCACAGAAGGTGGCCAGGCCCAGCGGGCCGTTCATTGCCGAGGTCACCAGCAGCACCGTGCCGGTGAACAACACGCCCAGCGCACTCAGCCGGCCACCCTCGGTAAGCGGGCGATGCGCGGGCGACGCTGCCAGCGGCTGTGCGATCTCGCGGCGATGCACCCAGCGCAGCACCAGATAGGTGGCGCCGATCGCAGCCAACGAAGGCAGCGCGAACTGTGCCAGCCACTGCAGCAGTGAGGGCATGTGGCTGCCGTACACCACCAGGTTGGCCGGGTTGGAAATGGGCAGCACGAAGCTGGCCGCGTTGGCGATGAACGCGCAGACGAACAGATAGGGCAGGGGATTGGCGCGGGCCGCCTTGCATGCCGCATAGACAGCGGGCGTCAGCACCACCGCCGTGGCATCGTTGGACAGGAACACCGTTACTACCGTGCCGACCAGGAACACCAGATCGAACAGGCGCCGCCCCGAGCCGCCGGCATGCCGCACCGCATACAGCGCCAGCCAGTCGAACAGGCCCTCGCGCCGTGCCAGCTCGGCCAGCACCATCATGCCGATCAGGAACAGATAAACGTCGCGCCCTTCGGCAACCGCGTGCCAGGTCGTGCCGAGCGACACCGCCCCGAGCAGCGGAAGCAGCGCGGCCGCGCCCAGCGCCCACACGTACTCCGGAATGCGGAAGGGGCGGAACAGCAGGCCGACGGTGGCAACGGCCACGGCCGCCCAGATGATGAGGGGGGAATAGGAAGCGAGCATGGAGTAAGTGGGGTCTCAGCTGCACCGGCGCGTAGCCAACAGCAACGCGCGCGCTGCGTCGCGGCAAGTGCGAGAAAGTCGGCATCATACCCGGTTGATGGTTCACGCCATTCACCGTGACGCGTCACGGTAATTGCAATTCCGCGCTCCTGTAATGCAAGCGTAGTGCCGGCCGCTGGCCGGCAAGACGCCATCTGAAACCCGTCTCGGCTACGATTCGGTGACCGACACAAACGCCGGTGGGGCAGGGGGCGCAATGGACATGCAGACAGGAACCGTATTCGATTCACCCGCGCAGACCAAGCCGCGGGAGGAACTGACCTTCCACTGGCTCTATGAGCGTGTGCAGGAACTGGTCGAACGCAGCATCTACCCGAAGGCGGGCCGGCTGGAGAAGTGGTCGTTCCGAGTGGGCATGCTCGCAGCCGTCATAGGTATTCTCAGCAGCCAGCTTCCAGATCGATGGCTCCCAGTCAGCGTGGTGTTGCCGTTGGTCGTCGTGTGCCTGGCGGTAGAGATTGGCGGCTTCATCGTGGGAGGCATCCTGGCGGCGCGGAGAGGAGTTCGGCAGTTCATCCAGCCACGTCTGTCGCATGCGAGGGAAATGGATAGCGATTTTGCGCACTGGCAAGCAGTGGTCGCTGACCTTCGAGCCTTCCCCAGGATCGAGCGCGAACGGCGACTCAAATACGTCAGCACCCTGCGCACCAACATGATTGAACGCATGGGAATGATGTATGGGGGACTGCAGCGTCTTGGTCCATTCCCTGTATTGATTGCGCTCTACCTGCAGTTCCGTGGATGGAAATGGGGCGACTGGGCGGGGGCTTTCGACGTCAGTCTGCTCGGCGCACTGCTGATCTTCGGAATGGTGGTGCTCTACGCTGTGGGCTGGATGCTGATCGGCCTGCGCACTAGGCTGGACACCTACGTCGCGTTGCTTGAAGGCTCCATCCAGGAGCCGGATATGTCTCCCGTGTAGCGCCAATCTGGCTCTGCCCTATCCGCGACAACGCTCATCCTCAGGCACGCCGCCAGTGACCATCAGCAGCAATCGATCCTGCACGGCGGGCTCCTGCACGCCCGCCAGGAACTGCTCCAGATAGCTCAGCGGCTGCAGTGGCCACTGCAGCGTGGCCTGCAGGTAGAAGATGGCAGGCGCCCGTCGCCCGGCGCCAAGTGGCAGGCTGATCAACAGAAGAGGGTGCCGCCTCTCCACGTACAGAACCGGCACACCCCTGCACTGGATCTGGAAGGAAGACGCTGCGTTCGACCCGTCTGTGAACTCGAAACCGTCCCGTGCCCGTGCCTCTGCGAATCGGAGCGCGTGGCGACGAAGCGTCGAAAACATCTCATCGGATACACCCTGGTACGCGAGGATCTCTGGCTCTTCAGGCTCCGGCCAATGAATCCGTGCTGCAACGACCATCGCCAGGAAAAGCACCCACATCACCGCGTGGTGCGCCTTCATCAGCGGAGTGCGCACAACCAGCGTGCACCTTACCAAGGCAGTCTTTCAATCTGCCGGCTGCAGCTGTTCGCTTGCGTGGGCTGCAAGCCCCATGCCGGCCATGATCAACCCTTCCATCACCCGGTCGCCAACGTACTGGTCCGGCTCGCCGTTCTGGCGGCTGCGTTCTGCCGCCAGCAGCACTTCCAGCACAACTCGTAGGCCCGTCAGCGAGCAGTCGACATCAGCCAGTGCCATCTGCCGGCCACGCAGCTGATGCCGCTCTGGCCAGGGCTGGCCGTTGGCGGCAACGCCCGAGCCGATGCTGTGCAGCAGCGCGATGAGGGTGTTCGAATCCAGCATCGGGCCGTTCGCGGGTGCGTCGTGGACCGAGCGCGGGGCAGGGGAGTGGGGCTTGGTCATGGCAGGGCTCCTTGCGTGCAGGCAGAAGCCGCCACCGATAAAGGTGGCGGACGATGCGTGGTTCGAAACCCGGTCTACGCTGGAACCGGCAGGCACAAGGCCTCCACGCACCGCCCGCCATAGCCGGCCGACGGATTGCCAGCCGGCACCACCTGATGGGTGATGCCGGCTGGCAAGCGTTTACTTCAGCGTAGAACCGGGGTTTCGAAGCCCGGCCACCTGTTCAAGGTGGCACAGCAAGGAATACGCCCGGTTGTGCGCGATGCCAATGCAGTAGGGCTGAAGCCGACACCACTTTCAACATTTTAAGAATCGTTGCATACGACGCAGCGACGCTGGAGCCTTGCGCTGCAATGCTATCGGCGGTGTCGGCTGTGCCTGCCTGCGGACTGTCGGCATCCGCCTGGCGTGATCGCGGGCGTGGCGGATGCGACAAAGGGATGGACGGATCGATCTTCAATGCCCCTTCTGGGCAACCTTGGTCCGCTGTAGCCGGAGCGTGCTGCGGAAGTCTGCCTGGGCCGCATCACTGCATGGCAGACGCCGCGCTACGAAATGGCACGATCCGGGGCTCGTCACAGCCGCGACGATTTCCTCCGGAGGCGGCAAACACGTGACGGACCTGACTGCTGATGGAAGTCGGGGAACAGCGCCAACTGCTCGTTGGAGAGGGTAGGGTGGATGTCCGCTTCTGGCCGCGGGGCGTCATGCTACCCATAGCCAATAAGTGCAGCCCCCGAGCCTAGCGCTAACTTCGGTCATACGTCGGCTTGTTCGGCGGGCCCAGCCGCCCTAAGATCGAGCTGTATCAAGGAAAAGCCCACCATGCGTTGTTTTGTGGATAAGTCGTATATCCGCACCCACGGGTCCGTCTACTAGGTAGTTAGACCGCTAAGGATTGCTCAGTGAACTCTTTGGTCTTTGCTTTTCAGATTGAGTTTTTCGTGGTGGCGCTATGTGCATTTGTAATTTTTTACATGCAGGTTCGTGGCTATCGCAAGCACAGGAAGCAGTTCTTCGTTACTTTGGCAACCTCAACTGTATTTGCGGTAGCCGCCACCCTTATGAGGGCGCTCCCATACTTTCTTCAGATGCCTGAAGGCCAATCGGTCACGGTGTACTGGCTATCAGTCCCGCTAGCTATTCTTGCCACTGCACTTGCCACATTGGGCAGCGTCCAATTCTTTCAGGCATTCGATGATAAATAGCACGCTGGCATCGCGGCCTAACAAATTGTTCGAACCGACACCGCTTCGCGGCGCGGCTTAATTCTGGCGTTGGGCATCAACGGAGGATTCCCATGTTTAGCGGGTTCAAACCGAAAGCGGCACCTCCACCGCCGGTGAACCTTCGTCCGAGCCTGGATGGCGTGTCTTGGTTCCAAGACATCTTGACGAAGGTTGAGAGCTTCTGGGCTATGAATCCAATCGAGCCGTCAAAGCGCTCATCTTTCCTCTTGAACTACTTTCGTAGCGCCATCGAGGCTGGAGACAAGGGTCGCGTCTATCTCGCCTTGGAGGTTGCTCTCCAGTCGGAAGGCACGGAAACAGCGGTCTGCCTCTGCGAAATGCTTCTTGTACGTGAGCACGACCGTCACCAAGAACTTGTGCGAGAGCTCCAGCTAATGGCAGAGCCGTCCGCTGTCCCATATCTCGTTAAAGCGCTCAATTCAAATCTATTCCACATGGTCGAGTACAACGGATCCGGGTCCGGCGTGGTGGCAAAATGGTTCAGTCACGCACTCCTCGACATCGGCACTCCAGAAGCCATTGAGGCGCTAAAGGCACTCTCAGTTCACTCGGACACTGAGGTTCGTGACGAGATGGCCTACCGCCTGACCAAACTGGAGGGCTCAAATTGAGACCCAACAAGTGGTCCCAGTGGGACTTCCCCGTCTTTGGCTGGGACAACCCTGAACCCGGGCGTTGAACGTCCGCTTCTGGCCGGAAGCGGACGTGAGTCTCCCTAGCAGCTCGGTTCTCTTATGAGGAACATGTCGATGATCAGCAACCGGTGCAACATTTGCGGTCGAAAGCTTGACGTCTCTGCCGATCTGCTCTCAGCCGACTGCGGCGGAGATTGCTGGGGCTGCGTGGGGGCCATGGAGCTTGGTTGGCCAGAATCCACCAAGCAGGTCGCGAAGGAAATCCGAGCAGGGCTTCGAGAGCCTGATGGGGCGGCTAAGCCACCGTCCTAGATCTAGCAGGACAACGTCCGCTTCTGGCCGGAAGCGGACATTGTGCGTTTCGTGATCTACCGGTCTGTTGTGCAGCTAGAGATCACCAGATCCAACCATTCATATGTGATGTTTGGCCGGAAGCCGCCGTCAGGAATCAACGACCGCCACGCTTGGAGCTTCCTCGCCAACCGAGTGGGCCTGCGCGTCATGCGTGGTGTCCGGGTAGGACAGTCGTACCTCGGCGTGCTCGGCAATCCATAGCAAGGCCTGTCGGGCGCCGTCTCACGATCAGCGGAATGCGCGCGGTCGGCGAGTCGCGCCAGGAGAGTGCCCGATGACGCGCTTGTAGGCGCGACTGAACGCTGCCTGCGACGCGTAGCCGAGACGCTCTGCCACGACCTCGATGGAGAGGCTTTGGTGGGTCAGCCACTGACTCGCCAATTGCATTCGCAGCTCGGTCACGTACCGCAGGGGGGCGGTTCCCACGACGGCCTGGAACCGGTCCGCAAAGACAGAGCGCGAGATGTTGGATTCTGCGGCCAGCGCGTCGACGGTCCAGTCACGCCCGGGGTCTCGGTGCAGGGCAAGCAACGACGGCGATAGACGCGGGTCGCGCATGGCCATGACCAGGCCGGATGCGCCGTCGCAACCGCGCTCGACCCAGTCACGGACGATCATGGCGGCTACTGCATCCGCCAACCGGGCGAGTATTCCTGCATATCCAATACGTCCGGAGCAGACCTCGCGCTTCATCGCATCGACCATCGGCAACAGCCCAGGGAACTGTGTAGCGTTGCCATCGGCCAACATCACAGCTGGCATCACCTTGCTCAACCCTTGCATGCCGCCCAGATCGAACACCATGCATCCGTGGAAGAGCACCGCGCTTGGCACGGCATGTGTGCTCGGGCATGTATCTATCCCGCTCACCGCGTCACCCAGCGGGGCTGCGTCTATCGTTTCCAGGCACTGGACGGGGTGGTCGTCGCCCGACAGCAACGCGTGCTCTTCTCCGCGGGGAAGAAGCACGACATCCCCGGCAGATAGGCGGTGTTGGCTACCATCCTCGCCACGAAGAATGGCAGTGCCCACTGCCAGGTAATGGAAGTAGGCATGGCCCAGCTTCGAGGGAAATCCAAGCCCAAAGGTCGGCCCGGTCTGAATACGTCGGTATTGAACGCCATGCAGCCGCATGCCGGTCAGCAGCTCGCTGATCAGGTCGGAGGGCTGGGGTGGGGCGTGGCTCATTGAGGTGGCCCGGGGTTTCGATCAAAAATGCAGGTTGGACAATCATAGATCATCCTGATGTGGCTCCCTAGACTCTCGGCTGCATGAATGCACTGGGATCTTTGATGAGCAATAACGTAGTGGATGCAGCAGGCGCGCCTGGTTCTGTGGCCAGGGATAGCGGGGAGCCGTCTTCATCGGCATGGGTGGCCGTGTTTTCGCTGGCCATGGGTGTCTTCGGGCTACTCACGGCCGAATACCTGCCTGCCAGCCTGTTGACGCCGATGGCGTCGGATCTGGAGGTGTCGGAGGCGCTGGCCGGTCAAGCCGTGACGGTTACCGCTGTAGTGGCCCTGTTCGCTGGCCTGCTGGTGCCGCGACTGACCCGTTCGATAGACCGGCGCCTGGTGCTGTTGAGTTTCACGGGTCTGATGATCCTCTCCAACGCCCTGGTGGCATTGTCGTCCAGCATGGCCGTCCTGCTGGCGATGCGCGTCCTTCTGGGCATCGCCCTGGGTGGTTTCTGGAGCATGGCAGCGGCCGTGGCCATGCGGTTGGTGCCGCCGCAACGCGTGCCTCGCGCGCTTTCCATCATCTTCAGCGGCATTGCGGTCGGCACGGTGGTGTCGGTTCCCTTGGGGAGCTACCTCGGCGGGCTACTGGGCTGGCGCAGCGCCTTCTGGGCTGCGACGGCGGTAGGTGGACTCACGTTTGCGTTCCAGTGGTTCACGCTGCCCAGAATGGCCCCGCGCAAGGCGGCAGTCCCGGAGTCGGTGGTGGGGCTCCTGCGCCGGCCAGGCGTTGCGGTCGGCATGCTGGGCTGCGTTCTGGCGCACACCGGTCAGTACTCGCTCTTTACTTACATCCGTCCTACGTTGGAGAGCTTGGGACAGATGAGCGCTGATGGCCTGGCGCTGATTCTGCTCGGATTCGGTGTGGCGAACTTTGTCGGCACACTCCTGGCGGGCTGGCTCATGGAGCGCAGCTTGAAAGTCACGCTGGTGATCATGCCAGCCTTGGTGGGCGTAGCCGCGCTCGGCATGGTCCTGTTGCCGGTGGGCGTTGACGGGCTGGCGATGCTGGTCGCGCTCTGGGGTCTGGCCTTCGGTGGCGTGCCCGTTGCATGGTCGAGCTGGGTGGCGCGTGCAGTGCCCGACCAGGCCGAGAGTGCCGGTGGGATGGTGGTTGCTGCTGTGCAGTCCTCCATCGCCGCGGGGGCCGCTTTGGGCGGGCTTGTGTTCGGGCTGGGAGGCATCGTTGCCGTCCTCACCGTTGCCGCGGCAGTGATGCTGCTCGCCAGCCTGCTCATTGCCTTCCGAGTCAGAGTGCGCTCGCCGGCGTTCTCGGCAGGTCCGGTGTTCCACATTTAGATGCCCACAGCTATGCGTGGCTCCGAGATTCAGTTCGAACGGCATCCCCAGGCCGGTCAATTGAACCGGCCCAATGGATCATGTGCTGAGCTCTGCTGAAAGGCAGTCAGCGGTTCACTGAAAGCACCAGTCTGGCCGACCTCAACGAGGACGTGTTGACCGGCATGCTTATGCAATCGGTGATGGCCACTGCCTATGCAAAACACGACGTGGCGGTTCCAGCGGTGGTCCAGCCGATGACGGGGCAGCTTTCGTCGCCTGGTGAGCCCTTGCAGGACTGGCCGCCCTCAATGACCACGCCGGCCCTATTTCGGCGGGCCGGCGGCAAGCGCACTGGCTCAACGAGAGAAATGGGTGGAACAGCCGAATGATGGCCACAACCAATGCCACGTATGCATTGGGCGGGCATCCATGCATGCCAGCGCGAGTCCTCACGGCGTGGCCGGCAAGTCAGTCTCCATCCGAGCCGCGCGGGCTTGGTCCTGCAACCAGTGTGCAAACGCTTGCACCGGACCGGCAGTCAAACCGATCGGTTCGGACAGCACCAGGCAGAACGTCTTGGATATCGCCTCGCCTTGCGGCCATGGCGCCACCAACCGACCTTGCTCCAGCTCTGTCTCCACGTAGAGGCGTGGCACCAAAGCGACCCCGAGGCCTGCAAGCGCTGCTTCAATCAACATCGCATGGAGGTCGTAGCGTGCACCCACCGCTGGGTTGGTGAGGGGTATGCCTGAGTCCTTGGCGTAGCGCTGCCAAGCATCGGGACTCTGTCGTCGGTGTAGCCGCGGCAGTTGGTCCAGCGGGACGCTAGCCTTTGCGCCCTTGATGAGCGCGGGATGGCACACAGGCACCAGCACTTCCTGCAGCAGCGGGTAAGTGCGCATACCCGCCCAGGCTGGGTGCTCGAAGTGCACGGCGGCGTCGAATCCACTGCCGGCCAGCACGAACGGCTCGGTGCGCTCGGATAGGTGCACAGTGATGTTCGGGTGGATGCGGCTAAACGCCGGAAGGCGAGGGATGAGCCATCGCATCGCGAAGGTAGGCGTTACGGCAATGTCCAAGCTTGCCGCGTTGTCAGGTTGGCCCATCAGATATTGGCTGTCGCGGTCCAAACGGTCCAGTGACTCGCGGACTTGGGCGGCGTATCGCTCGCCATTGGGCAGGAGGCGGACGCGATTGCCGACCCGCTCAAATAGGGGGACCCCCAGGAAGGACTCCAGCCTGCCGATCTGGCGGCTGATGGCCCCCTCAGTGAGGGAAAGCTCTTCCGCTGCCCGCGCAAAGCTGCCGTGGCGGGCGGCGGCCTCGAAAGCGGTCAGGGCGGTGCTGCTGGGAATCTTCCTGCGCATGGGGATCCAGCGTGATCTTTTGTCACTGAAGCATACCGAAACATCGATTTCATGCTAGCTAATGCACGCCTAGCATGATGGGACATCAACAAGGGGCGCGTGCACAAGCCGGCCCAGGAGTGTTCCCATGATTTACACCGTTGAATGCAGCTATTCCGACTCCGCCGGCGAGGAAGAATGGAACGATTTCTACAGCCTGCAAAAACTGCCCGCGCTCATTTCCGTGCGGGGCTTCCACACCTCGCAGCGCTTCAGGGCGTGTGGAGCAGGGTGCCCGACCTACCTTGCACTTCACTCGATAGACGGCCTGGAGGTCCTGCAGGGGGACGAGTACGCCCGGAAGGGAGGGGGCAACTTCGCACGCTGGCAGCATCACATCACCGACTGGCATCGCAACCTATACAGTGGCTTGGATCGGGCCCCCGCCGTCGAACAGGGCGATTACCTGCTGGTGAGTCGCGTCGGCCCTGAGCCGATCATTGCGATGGGGACCGCCCCCGAGCCCTTGCATGCGGTTGCTCTGGATCACGCTCCCGCAGCGCTCTGGCTTGCGCGCCTTCCGGCCGGGATGCTTCCAGCCATGGAGTCCTTTCCCAGTGGCATGCATGCGTATGCGCCCGTGACAGCACAACTCAAGAGCGTGTCCGATGCAGGCCGGTCAGGGGTGGAGACGCACCCAAATGCCTAGGCTCTCGATCTACTTCACCGAGGAGCGGATGCCGGCGAAGGACAGTCTGACCGCGCTCACCGAGCGATGCGCGGTGCTGTGCACGGACGTGCTCGGTGCTGCGTTGGACAACGTCCACATCCTTTACCTGGCTGCGCGTCAGGGACGGGGCCATCCGGCGTCCGCGGAACTGGCCTATCGAGTGGGACCGGGCAGGACGTCCGAGCTTATGGACGAATTCATGCGGCAGCTCGATCTGGCCATCCAAGTCCATGCAGGGCTGACAGCGCGCATCCGATGTTTTGGCTACGCCAGTGATTCCCTCCACGCACGAAATTGACGAGCGGCCATGAACGCATCCATCGTTGAACGGGCTCTGCCCATGCTCCAGATCGGTGACTTTCTGATCCAAGCGATCAGCGATGGGCATCTTACAGCCAGCCTGGATCTGCTCTCCCACATCGATCCGGCCGAGGCCACGCAGCTACAGCTGAAGGCCGGGGTCAGCGACCCGTCCTCGATCCACATCAACACCTACCTGGTGCGGGGGAAGGGCCGCACGATCCTCATCGACGCCGGTGCTGGGGGGATCAATGGCTGGGGAGGGGAGTTGAGGGGCAATCTATTGCGAGCCGGTGTGCAGCCCACGGATGTGGATACGATCTTGCTCACGCATGCGCATCCTGATCATGTTGGCGGTCTGCTCGATGCTCACGGTCACCCCGTCTTCCCCAATGCGGAGCTGCTCATACACCCACGCGAGCTGTCCTTCTGGGAGGACGACGGCAACCTTGCCCGCAGCAATGATCGTGCCCGGGGCAACTTCCTGCTCGCACGGCAGGTGTTCGCCGGATATCGCCGCAACTTGCGCTTGTTGGCCGAGGGCGATGTGCTGCCCGGTATCAGCATGGTCCCGCTGCCGGGCCATACGCCAGGTCACACCGGCTATCGAGTCGATTCGGGGGGCCAGATTGCCTTGATCTGGGGCGATATCGTCCATTTTCCGCATATCCAGATTGCTCGCCCCGACGTATCCATCGCATTCGACCAGGACCCACAGCGAGCAGCAACGGTCCGTTCAGGGCTTTTGGATATGGTCAGTGCAGATCGGCTGATTGTCGCCGGCATGCACTTGGGTGAGCTGGGGTTTGCTCGCATCCAGCGCATCGGAAGGAGCTATGCCTTCATCTACGCCGGATGAAGAAGGGCTGGTTGTTGTAAGGGCAGCGTCCGATCTTGGCCGAGAGCGGAATTTGCCCGGTGGGAAGGGCAGGGGAGCTGCTATCCAATTTTAGGATTAGGGATGTTTATCGGGGGAGGGCATGGCAGCTCCCGACCCGTAACAGCCATTCGAGATGAGGCGCGCTCGATGGGCTTCGCTTATGTTGCCCCGCTTGCATATTTTCCATACACCACCACGGATCATGGCTAGCTCATAGGCGCCAAATTGGAATTGGGCGGGACGAAGCATGCATCGGCCATTGAGAGCGCTATGGCGGCTTTCCGGCTAGTATTTGATTTACGGCCCCGTCAGGGGGCATCCTGCGACCCAGGGGAAAGCATTGGCTCTTCGACACAGCTACGTCTACCACGTCCTGAAATTCCTCAGGAACGGACAGGCCCGAACGGCTCGCGACCTACTCCGACTGCTCGCGGTGGAGCGCGAGAACATGCGGTCGAAGGAAGGGAAGAACTTAGCAGGCCCAGAGAGCCTCGAGCAAATGGAAGTAGTTCTCGCCGGCCTCGCGGAAATCGGCGTGCTGTCAATTGGGAGCGACGGTCGCATCTCGCCTGACAACGATTTGCCTTCGCCAAGCTTTGACGGTGGTGGTGATGAAGGTGGTACGCCTGGAGTACCCACCGGACCCGAGTCCGGTGACGGCGGTGGGGTGGGATTGTCCGAGATCCTTGGGCACGCCGTACTGTTCTGCCTACCCGATGACGCACAGGATGCCTTACTTGACGCTGCATTCAGCGCCGGACTTCCGGAAGAAGGACCTCACGGATGATCAGTGTCTCAGCGCTACCGTTGTTGGCCTACAAGGTCGGACCGAACCTCTTTGACCTGTCGAGCAATTTGCATCAGGTCAGCATGCGCGATCAGATCCATCGCGCCGTGGCGCTTGCGGAAGCACTTGTGGCAGGCAACCAACTCCAGCCCGGCCAACAGGCGCTGATCGTCGGTGCCGGGGTCGCTGGCGTCGTGGCAGGCATGGTGCTTGCGCGCCACGGTGTGGAGGTCCAAATCGTCGATGCTTCGGTAGATGCGCCTTTCCGGTTGCAGCGCGGTGTCGCCACACGATACGTGGGTCCGTACATGTACGAATGGCCACTGGTGGTACATGGCTGCCAACAGATGCCTCCGCCAGTAAATGAGGCACTGTTTCCTTGGGCTGCTGGCAAGCCGAAGGCGTTGCCATTCAGCACCAGCTTCCCGGCCAGTCCAGATGATCTCGTCAAGGATTGGGAGCCGATCCTCAAGCAGGCCATCGCCAATTCGGGCGGCCGACTTAGGCTGCAGGTAGGCATCAACAGCCCCACAACCAATCGAGACGTCAAGCGTTGGCTCCGTACCGAACGGTATATCGCGGAAAAGCGACATCCACGCAAGCGAACGCGTGCGGTCACCATTCATGGCGGCACTCCTTGGGGTGGAAGCCAGAAGCCATACGCCCCGCTGGTACCACGTTTCGTGCTACTGGCTGCGGGCATGGGAGCGGAGAACAACATCGTCACTGACAGCAGCGGTAACATCTTGCTGCAGGGAGACGCCTTCTGGGCGAATGACGAAATTCGCAAGCCTTATTGTGGCCTGTCCTCACCGCCGCGAGTGGTAGTGATCGGCGGTGGCGATGGTGGCCTGCAAGATGCGCTTCGAGCGGCGACCATTGACGACCACCCGCTCGCCACTTGGGATCGGCTCTTGGCCGCGGACACTAACAAGGTATTGCCCGAGGCGCTGGCTGATATTCAAGCCATGGAGGCGCAGCATGGGCTCAACGCTATCTGGACGGCGACGGATCCTTTCCGTAACCAGGAGCTGCCCACCCTCGACGCCGCCTATCAAAAACTGGCCACATCGCTCGCGGGAGATCAGTACGTCGAGCGGGCTCTGCTTTCCAGCTTGCGCAAGGACGTGAGCAGCGTGCACCTGTGCATCAAGGATGCGTGTTTTTCCAAGGCTTATGCGCTCAACCGCTTCCTGGTGCACCTGCTCGAGCAATGCACGAAGAAGGCAGCCGGTGCGGGCGGATCTCCTTTTGTGGAGGTAACCCGGAATGTGACGCTCACTTCCGCGAAGGATAACAGTGCCATGCAGACGCTGAATTTTTCGAATGGCATGACATTGCATGCCGAGATCGTCATCGTTCGATTCGGGCCGGATCGGAGCGCTCTTCCGGCACAGTGGCTCGGGCTTACCACCAAGGACACGGTAAATCGACAAGAGCTAGCCGCCGTGCCCCTGCCTCTATACCTGCCACCAAGTCGTTGAAAGACCGCTTTTGGCCGGAAGGGGACATCGACAGGCCAGGGGATTAGGCAAATTTATCGGGGGTAGGGAGAAAGCTCCGGAAGCTTGTGATCGGTGACTTTCGCGCCGACGGCCAAAACGAATTTGAGGTGCTAACTGCCTCCCATGGCTGATCAGCTTCGGAAGGGATCCGGGTCGATGAACTCGCGGTGCTACCATCGGCCACAAGTACTGGCCCGATGCGTAGCCTGAAACGTCTCTAGGAGGAGTAAAAGAATGGGGAGCCCACAGGACGGCAGAGCGCCTATCGAGGTCGAAATATTCTTGAACGGCAAGGCCAGCTGGCTGCGAGCGGCCGCCCGGGGGCTGGTTGAAAACCGACGCATGCCCACCGACGCGGAGATCGCCGCTCTGGCTGACCACTGCCTTCTGGAGGCGTCCAAGCAACTCGCCCAGACTGAGCCGCCGCTGGATCCGGGCGCCATCGCGGGAACTCCGAGCCGGGCCGGCCTGCGTCTCGAGCGCGTGTTCGACGTTCGAGGGGTCAACGCGCTTGGAGATCAGGCGAAGTTGGAGCTTGCCGACGCAGACTTGGCGATCGTGTATGGGCCCAATGGATCCGGGAAGTCCGGCTACGCACGCTTGATGAAGCACCTCTGCGGAGCACGGTTGGCGGGCACCATACACGGCAACGTGTTCGATCTCACGCCGGAGTCCCCATCAGCAAACATCGAAGTCCGGGCACTTGAAACTCACGGGCCTGCGACCGACACGACCATCCTCAGTTGGGACTCGGCGAGAGGGCCTTTGGGCCCACTCAAAGCCGTGCCGGTCTTTGACTCGGCCACGTCCTTGGAGTTCGGCGACAGCGCGAGTGCGGCCACTCACACGCCCCGGTCAATGCAGTTTGTGGGCCGTCTTATCCAGATTTCCGATCAGGTGGCGGCGAACCTGCGCCAGCGTGCCGATCTATTGGTCACCCAGATGCCGGTGCTGCCGTCTGATCTCATCCAGTCGCCTGCAGCCAACGAACTTCGCCAGCTCCTCCGCAGCAAGACCCAACGGGCTGCCATTGAAGAAGTATGCATCCTATCCGACGAAGGGCGAGCGGAGCGCGTGACCTTGGAGGCCGCGTTGGCGCAGGCCAACCCCGCAGAGCTTCACGCCAAAGTGGTTGCCGAACTTGAACGCCTGGCGAAGCACAAGGCGGCCGCTGTCGACCGGGAGCATGCAACCGGCGAAGAGAAGGCTGGCGAAATAGTGGCCGCTCAGCTCGACGCCGTAAACAAGCGGGCGGCTGCGACCGCACACGCAACGTCATTCTTCCAGGGGTTGCCGCTGGCCGGCGTCGGAGAAGATACCTGGCGTCGGATGTGGGCGTCGGCCGAGGCGTATGCCCAAGCGTTCGCCTACCCCGATCATACCCACCCGAACACCGAAGAGGGCGCCCGCTGCGTGCTCTGTCAGCAGGAGCTCAATGGGGACGCCAAAGCGCGAATGCAAGGGTTCGCGGATTTCATCCAAGATCGATTGCAGGCGGAAGCGACCGCCGCCGAGCTACGCGCTGTAATGCTGGTCCAAGCACTTCCGGGCATTCCCGATGCGCAGACCTGGTCAACGGTGAGTCAGGCCGTGGGGCTCGATCATCAGGCAAGTGAAGCGCTTCGCTTGGCCGTCGCAGCCCGTTCAAGCGCGTTGAAGGTCGCTGTCGATGTCGCGAGCTTGCCTGTGGTCGACTGGGCGGAATGGCACGCTGCGCAAGCATCCAGGATGGTCGAGTTGGAAAAGCAACGCGACACATTGGCGGGACTGATCGACGTCGAAGGACGCAAACTAAACCAAGCACGGTTGCTCAAGCTAAGGGGCAGGGAGTGGTTAGCAGCCCACCGCGAACACGTCAGTGCAGAAGTTGAACGCCTTCGAGCGATCGAGGGAGTCGAAGCGGCCATCCGCTTGACGTCGACGAACGCGCTGACCACCAAGAATAACGAAATCGCCGGTGCAGAGCTGGCCAAGGGGTTCTGCGATCGCTTTAACGCAGAAATGTGGCGCCTAGGTGGGCGCGGGTTGCCCGTGGTCATGACCCATCAATCCAAAGGCAAGGGCCGTTTCACGTTCTGCGCCGAGTTGAGGGGCCCGCAGCGTGCCATTCACAACCGCGAGGTATTGAGCGAGGGCGAGCAGCGTGTGGTCGCATTGGCTGCGTTCCTGGCCGATGCCACCGGCAGCGATCGTTGCCTCCCGATCGTGTTCGATGACCCCATTTCTTCGCTCGATCAGCGTTTCGAGGAGGCAGTGGCGGATCGGATCGCGGAGCTCGCAGAGACACGCCAGGTGCTTGTGTTAACCCACCGGCTTTCACTGATGGTTCTGCTTAAAAATGCGGTCAAGAAACGAGCGGAGTTCCATGGTTCAACTGCCCGAGTTCAGGTCATCTCCATTGCTAGCGACGGTCGTGCGGCAGGTATTCCAGCCACGATTGACGCGTTCGCGATGAAGCCCAAAGAAGGCCTCGACAAAGTTGTACGTGATGCCAGATCAGCGGCGAACTTCGACGGCGAAATCAGATGGGCCGTGCTGAGAAACGCATGCAGCAACTTCCGGATCCTAGTTGAGCGCTCTGTGGAGGAGCACCTCCTGTTCGGGATGGTCATGCGCTATCGCCGTGAAATCAAAACGATGGGGCATCTGAAGAAGCTTACCGCCATCCGAGTTGAAGATTGCGAGCTCATAGATGGAATGATGAGCAAGTATTCTGCATTCGAACACTCGCAACCTATGGAGACTCCCGCTTGGTTGCCAGAGATCGAAGAACTCATCGCAGACGCTAGTTCGGTTCAGGCATGGATCAAGCCCTTCGAAGCGCGGGCGAAAGCAGCCGCAGAAGGAAGGTCTTCGACCACGTGATCCGCAGATGCACCTCACTCAGGATCGGCACTGTTCGGTCGGGTAAGTCCATCACATCGAACGATGATAAAGGAGCTCTTTCCAATGTGCCTAGTCGTTACGTCTTCAAGGCGTGTTTGCTGGCAGAGGAAATTAACCTGCCTCTGACGTTTGAGCACGAGAGCGACGTCACCGGCGAGTAGGAGGTCGTGTACCTGGAACTGCTCCAGAAGATGGCGATCCCTTCGCACTTGCAGCGTTGACCTCTTCGGCACCGCGTTCATGCTTCTATCAAGCCATCCGCCTTGACCTGCATTCCCTCGAATTCCTCAAACGATACTTCATGAAGTCGTTTGACCGGCGCGACGCATGAGGCTTTCTTTGTCGTCGTGCTCGTCGTAGTAGACAAGCGCCCGGCCTTCGGGGCCGCCTTCCAGGCGCAGTCGGTTTGTCCCAGGGATGGGAACAATATTAAAGCTTAGCAACTCCACTATGGCTGGGATGCCGCCAACTTCCTGTCCCGCAATGGCGACGACAAAATTCGTTGTGATCAGCATCTCAAACTGCTTCGAGTAGTCGATGTCAACCCTGGGCTCGACTTCAATCGGGCCCGGCGTGATTGAAAGCTGATCACCACGCAGGAGCCGGAACGCGAAGCTGATGTCGTCCAGGTCGCGTTCGGTTAACTCGAAATCGTCTGGCAGCGAGAACTCGGATTGCAGGACTCGGGTCACCGCGTGGAGACGACCGAGGGCCCACGCCAAGCGGATGACGCCTTCGAAGTGATCGACAAATGCGGCCGGTAACGCGAGCATACCGTGCCCGTCCTCAGCTTGTATTTCGAGATGCGCCTCACGATGCGAGAGCATCTGTTCCGCCCAAGCAGGAAGCGAGCTAAGTTCGTGGAACTGCCGTAGAGGACGGCCGGTCAAGACATTGGACCGAAGTCCAAACGAGATGTCGATATCTGAACAGGTGGGATACTGCTTGCCCGGCAGCATTGAAAAGTTGAGCAGGCTTTTCAAACGCTCGTTGCTGACAGCCCCATGTTGAAGGCCCTTGAACCGCTCGGCGGGCAGGGGCAACGCGAGCGCCGTGATGGACGGCTTGGCGCCCGGGTAGAGCAGCAGGTTCAAAGGCTCGGCGTTCAGCGGAGTCAGGGTCAGTTGACCGGCCAAGGGGCCTACCTTGTTGCCGTAGACGCTCTGACCGGTTAGGTGGAGATCTTTGACATCGACGGTTCTAGGAAGTCCTAATGCAATGGCCTCCCGCAATCTGGTTTGATTTTCCGGGCCTTCACCCGCCCGGAAGGAGACGCGCAATTCGCGTGTCAGATCTTGTAGGGCGGGTTCCTCAACTCTCTGCAAGGAAGGAGCTGGTGTTTCGCTCGATGCCCGCGCCAACAGGTTCGTCAGTGTTTCACTTAAGTGGCCTAAGCCCGCTGTGTCTTCGATCTGCCGAGTGGCAGTGGCCAGGAAAGCACGATGCAAAAATTCCTCGAACCGTTCGCGGTCGGCCAGCAGCTGTCCGCGATCGAACTGGATCGATCGGTCGCCAATGCCGGACAGCAGTTCTTGATGAGTGGCGCACCACTGCTGGGCATCGAGCCAATAGAAATCGTTGTTGATCGCGCGGACCAGTACGACCGGATGACTGGCCTCTGCGTACTGCCGTAGTCGCTTCTTGGAGGCCGGAGCCGACACCACCCCCAAAGTCTCCCGGGCCGTGCCCTTCACCTGCACAAAGAAGGATCGATCCTTGAATGGCTCGCCAGGGGTGACAAACAGGTCGTAACCGCGATCGATGCGGTGGATGCCAGGGTTCCACCCCCAGCGCATGAATAACGTCTTGACTTCGTCTTCGGCCAAGACGCCGATGACTTGGGTGTCGGGTCTGTCCATAAATGTGAAGCACCTTGCTGGTTAGCTTCGAGTGTAGCGAGAAGTGCTGAGCTCCATAAGCTGGAACCCGTACGCCCCTCGAGAACTGCCCCCGCAGGGCTTCCACTGCGCTGCCAGCCTGTGCACGTGGGGCTTATAGTGCTTCACGCCCCCAAGCTGATACTCGCACCCTTGGCACGCAGCTTGACAGGGGGGCGCCCTTGATTGAATCGTCCGGTTCGACACACTGCGCACCGGGGGAAGTCCAGACTCAGCCCAACCGCCCTTGGAAACAGGGTAAAACCCAAAGACGAATCTCGTTCTACGACTCCTCGCACGCAAGGTGCAGCACGTACTTTTCAGATGCCCATACAGCTAGTTCTTTGCATGCGTCGACGTAGTGACTTTCCAATTCGAATTGACCGTGCGCCAAGTCGTTCCGCTTGTCGGAAAGTGCCATTTTCTGGTCTAGATCGAAGTCGTTCTCAAAGGCGAGCAGCAGGAAATAGATCTTTGTTCGCTGACTGCCCTTGGTGCTCAGCGAGTGCCGGGCCATGTCGACTGCAACACGATTGCTCGAAGGGACATCCTTGTGGGCAGCCAGGTCGTCGGAGATGATCTCGATGATGCTGTAGTAGGACATGAAGCTAAAGCGCGGTGATACCTCCTCAAGTTCGAGGGCTTCCTTGAGGCGCGTTCGCAGCATGGCCGCCTTCCTCGACCTCTTGTCACTCTTCAGCGAAAGTTTTTCGTAGGCTTGGACAAGTGCCTGGATGTTGGGCTTCGGGATCTCCTCGTAGCTGCACATCATGCTGATGCGCCCACCACCGCTAGCCGCTTCTATCCAATCGTTGTCGTACTCCTCCCACTGGTTGAAGTGGATCGAAAGGTAATATTTGAAGCCTGCCACCGGCAGCACACGATCCAGGCATTCATACAAGTCGAAGTTGTTGCCACCCCGGTGATGTACGAAGTCGGCGATAGTTTCGCAAACGAAAGCGGGCATGAGCCCACCTTCGCTTGGAGAACGGGGCTGCTGCCCTAGAGGCAACGGCGAGAGCGTCATCTCGAAGTTGTTCAACTTGAAATGAACAGGCTTCTTGATTGTCTTGTCGCTGTAGACAACAGCCTTCAACTTCACACGAGTGGGCTTTTGACCCCGCTCGTAGTACTCAAGCCACCGCTTTGCATGTTCTCTGTTCATTCGACACCCTAGTAATTGCTTGCGCCTTCATTCGCAGCCGTTCCCTGTGTCATCGCTGGCTGTCGCATCACTTGCTCCCTCCAATGTGGCAGTACTGTGATCAGCTGAACCCAGCTATGGCGATCCACGATCGTGCTCCAAGTGGCTACCGCGTTGCTCGAAAACAGCAGGGCGTACCAAGAAGCAGCCCCACCAACTGCCTAGGAAGAGGTGCATCACGCCGTACATCCTCAGAACTGAGCGGCGTAGGTATCGAGCCATTCAGTCCTCAAGGAGCCGAGCAGCCGGATTGTCCGCGGCTCCGCCAGCTTGGAAATACCCCATCACACTCGACACAGACCTATGCTCGGTCAATTGCATTATCGCCGGCAGCGCCACCCCTTGACGGCTAGCTTCGGTCACGAACCCCGACCGCAGGCTGTGCCCACCAAAATCCCCCTCCAGCCCCGCCAAGCGCGCCCGTCGCTGCACGATCTCGCCGACCGCGGCCGGGGAGAGGGCAGGGCCGACACGTTGTTTCCACAACCGCCGGAAAATCGCCCCCTCGGTGATCCCGGACGCTTCCAGCCAATCCTGCAAGGCGAGGGCGGCCCGATCCAGCACCGGCTTGTCCGGGGTCGAGGTGGCGGTAACGCCAGCCTGCTGGGTCTTGCTGTGCTCGAGCCGGTAGATGTAGCCCGCTTCGCCGATCCGGCGCAGGTCGCGCAGATCGGCGGCAGCGATCTCGCTGCGCCGGCGGCCGCCGCTGGCAAACCCGAAGCAGAGCAGGGCGCGGTCCCGAATTCCTTCCAGACTGTCGTCGCAGGTGGCTAGCAACGCTTCCAGTTCGGGCAGGGTGATGGCGGTCTTCTTACGTGGCCGTTCGCCACGCTTGACGGCGGCCCGCGCGGCACGACTGAGCACGGTGCGGATCGCCGGCTGCTCGCAGGGATTGGTGACTTGCTTGAGCCGGTGCGCGGTGGACAGGACGGCAACGCGATGGCGCACGGTGGCCAAGGTCCACGGGCCGAGCTTGGCCTTGAGGCCCGCGGCCACCAGGGCCTGGTCGATGGCCTGCGGCAGTTCCCAGGCCAAGTCACCTTCGGCCGAGCGGCGCTGCACGTGGTCGACCACGAACTGCAGCACCGTGGCTTCGGGCACCGGCAAGGCCAGTTCGATGCCGTAGCGCGCCGCATGCCAACCGGCCCAGTAGCGCAGGGCACTGGTGTAGCTGCGGGTGGTGTTCTCAGCCGCGGCTTCGGCCAGTAACTCGCGCACCGCATCGGCAGCCTGTTGGGCCAGCCGTTCGGGCAGTACCAGGCTGGCAGCCGTCGCAGCAAGAAGCGGAATCGTAGAATTAGCTTTCATACTATGTAATGTATACTACGAAATGGAACTTATACCCGCGATAATCATCACTTATCACCAGTACGGAATCAATGGGGCAGGGCGCCCGTAACGGAGACCTGAGATGGCCCGCGGCATCACCGAATCGGATGTACATAACGCAGCAGACGCGCTGGTGGCCAGCGGCGAGCGTCCCACTGTGGAGCGCATTCGAGCCCACTTGGGAACAGGCTCCCCGAACACCGTGACGCGCTGGCTGGAGACGTGGTGGAAGCGACTTGGCACGCGTCTGCAGCCAGCGCGTCCGGACCTGGAAGATGGACCAGCGGTGTTGGCAGAACTCGCCGGACAATGGTGGGAGCTAGCGTTGAGTCATGCCCGGGAGGCCGCCCATCGAGAGCTTGCAGAGGCTGAGCAGTCACTGGCCGCCCGGCGTGATGCACTGGACGCAAAATCCCGGCTTGTAGCTGACGAGCTGACGCAAATGCGCTCAGAGCGCGACGATGCTCTCACAGGAGAGAGGATTGCCGCTACGCAAGCTGCAGAGCTACAACGGTTGGTTGACCAGCTCCGTCTGCAGATGTCAGAGCTTGTAGAGCAGCGGGATGTCGAGCTTCGAAGAGCCGATCAAAATGAAGCATCGAGACAGCAACTCGACGCCAGGCTTCATGAAGCGCTAGAAACGGCGAAATCTGAGCGAGAAGACTGGACTGAGTACACCAGATCTGTCGAGAATCGGGCGCTCAGCGATGTTGATCGCGCCCGCCAGGAGGTGAAAGAACTCCAGGTGCAGCTAAGCAAGGCATCCGAACAACACAGAGCTCTTGAGAAGCAGCTGCGTCAGGATATTCAGGCCGCCCAATCAGCGGCCGCCACGGCCAGTCAGTCTGCCGATATCCTGCGCGGCAGATGTGACGCGCTCGAGGGACAACTTTCAGGACTTCGAGATTTGCCAGCTCAGCTGGAAGTTGCATTCAAGCGATCCAAAGAAGTCCGCATCGCTGCTGATGTTAGGCCGAAACGCAAGCGGTCGAAGCAATGACCGCCTGGCTGCAATCCTTGCTACTTCGCTGGAACTAGCCAATGCCGGCCCAGTTTCGTGCCCAATTCAAGCGTGCATGCGGCCGCAGAACGCTGAAGTAGCACTTTTACTTGGAAGGCTCGCCTCCAGAAGGCGAGCCGAATCACCTCGGTTCCTGCAGTCGAGCCTAGTGGACGCCAACTAATGGCGTTACTTACTTGATGGAGGCGCCAACTTCAGAGAAGTAGCGCTAATACGTTGAGCGGCGTAACAACTTTAGTTGGGTCGGCTGCAGCCATTGCCATGCAGAGCCGACGAACCCAACCACGGCAGATACAGCATTTCGCATAATGTATATTATGTTCAAAGCAGCTGGGCTGCCGGTCCGTCATCCGCCCAGCCACCCCAGGACGCCCCCAGAATCACCGCAGCTTCTATTCCCAGCCATCCCAGCCATCCAGCCGCCGCACACCTTGGCTGCCGGCAGCATCCAGACTCACCACAGCTCATCCTTACAGCACACGCCCACCACCGGCAGCACGCTCAATCAATCAACCAAGCACGCGCCACCGGGCGAACGTTGAATTCTGAGAGTCATCCAAGCCCTCAGCCCTGCAGAATTCACCGCCCAGCAATTCCGTCGCCGTGACGCGTCACGTTAATTGACCCCCCTAGGGCCCATCGGCCGCTTCGGCTTTGAGCGTCCCGTAATCAGCGCCACCCTCAATGCTGGCGTCCTGCCAGCGCCGCGCATTGTCAACATCCGCCTCACACTCAACCCGCGCACACCTGCGGACGCAACTCAGAAGCCGGCAGACGCATCAGGCTACTGCACCACACTGACCCCGTGCCATTGCCGACACAACAGTCCAACTTCTGCCAACCACGCTCTAAGAAAAGTCTCAAAAATCGAACGTTTTCGATGCTCGACGCGACAGCAGCGCCAGAATGAGCGCCACGCCACTCGGCGCTGACAACACTCCTGCGCATGAACGGATTCCCTGCACCGCGCCGGCTTCGCCTGGCCCTGCTTGATGACCATGACGTCGTCCGCCGTGGCACGGCCTTTCATCTCGGCAGTGACAGTCGCTTCGAGATCGTCGCCAGCCACAGTGACAGCCAGGCCTTCGTGCTGGGCCTGCAGCAGTGCCACGCGGATGTGGCCATCATCGACATCACCCTGGCGCCCGGCGATATCAGCGGCGCCGAGCTCGTCCAGCATCTGCGCCAGGCGCTGCCGCAGGTAACGCTGCTTGGCTTCGCGGGGCAGAACTCGGTAGCGATCATCAATCACCTGCTGGATGCCGGACTCAGTGGCTTTGTCGGCAAATCCGAGCCTTTGGCCGAACTTTCCGACGCGGTCGTGCGCGTCGCGCAAGGGCTTTGCCGGATACCGCCGACGTGCAAGCTGCTGACACCCTGCGATGCGCTGAGCCGGAACGAGCGCGAGGTCATCCGGCTGGTCCTGGATGGGCTGACCGTTTCCGAGATTGCCTTGCACCGGCACCGCAGCGTCAAGACCGTCAGCACGCAGAAGATTGCAGCCCTGCGCAAGCTGGGCCTGCGCAATGATGCGGAGATCTTCGCGATGCGCCAGCAGTTGGAGGCACTGTGACTGCGCTGTTCAAGCGCGCATGCAGGTTCATGCTGCTGGCGCTGTTTACCCTGCTTCCCTGCACGTCCGCAGGCGATGTCCAGCACGGAGTATGGGCGCCTGGACGCGAGGTGCGGGTGGCCGCGGGCCCCACACTGCATCCCGCCCCCGAAGATGCGACCGACCCCGAGGTGCTGCAGACGCTGGCGCATGGCTATGCTGCGCTCGTCGCCCGCCATTCCGGCCTGGCCTTCGTCGAAGTCCCGTTTCCCAGCACCCTCGCAGCGATGGCAGCCGTCTGTGACGGCCGGGCGGACCTTGTACTGGTGCAGGGCGATGGCGATGGCGCGCGCCTGCCCTGCCCCAGCCTGGCGCCCTCGCGCAGCTTTCATGGTGGCGCGAGCGTGCTGGCTGGCCGCATTGGTGAGCGCTTGCCGCGTCGGGTTGCCGATGTCGGCACGCTGCGGATCGCAGCCGTTGAAGGCGGCCCCTATCCGGCGTGGCTGGCCGAACACCACCCTGCAGTAACCGTCCTGCCCCAGCCCAGCATGCGCGCGGCGTTGGCGGCGGTGGATGCCGGCATCGCCGACGTAGCGATCGGCCTGGAATCCACTGCGCGCGCGATGACGCGGCGGCACTTCTCCCACAGCCTGCGCCTGCAGGTGCTTGATGCCAGTTTTCCAACCCAGCTGCACCTGCTTGCCAGGCGCGAAGACCAGAAGCTGCTTGAGCGCATCGAGGCGGCACTGGACGACATCACCATCGAAGAACATGCCCAGCTGCTGCAGCGCTGGGCCCAGCAGGCGCTGCCGGCCGCGTTCGCGCAGACGCTGCGGCACCAGTTCAGTGCCGCCACACTCTGGCTGTTGCCTGCGGTCGCTGTTCTGCTGACGCTTCCATTGCTGGCCACGCGCAGACTACGCCTGCAGCAGGGGTTTGATCAGAAGCAGATCCAGATGGCCGGCATGCTCAGCCATGAGGTGCGCAATTCGGCCCAGGCGGTCATGGCGTCAATCGACCTGCTGGGCCAGGCGCCACTGCCGGCTGGCCAGCGCGAGCTGGTGGCCGCCGCTGCGAACGCGGGCCAGGCACTGCGCGGACTGCTCAATCGCACAGTGGATTTTTCCCGTCTGGCCAGTGGTACTTTCCGGCCGAAGCTGCTGCCCTGCGACGCTCATGCGGTATGCACGCAGGCGCTGCAGGCCATTGCACCCGAGGCGCAGAAGAAAGCGCTGCGCCTGCAGCTGTCCGCGTCCCAGGCGCCATTTCCACTGCTGGCAACCGACCCGGACTGCCTGCGACAACTGCTCGACAACCTGCTCGGTAATGCCGTCAAGTTCACCGACGTAGGCGGCGTTGAACTGCGCCTGCAGCTGGATACGCCGGCAAAGCCCGCATCACTGCTGATAGAAGTCATCGATAGCGGCATCGGCATCGCGCCAGCGCAGATGAAAGGGCTGTTCGCCCCCTTCCAGCAGGCCGCCGCGGGCAGGCAGCGCGGCGGCAGCGGACTGGGCCTGTCGATCTGTCGCACACTGGCCGAAGCGATGGGCGGCACTCTGGATGTTCATAGCGTGCATGGCCGTGGCAGTCGTTTCATTCTTCGCCTACCCGTGCAGCGGGTGCGGGAGGATCCGCCGCCCCCCGCAGCCGCACCCACCTTGCCCCAGCTGACCGGTACGCGCATCCTGCTGGTCGAGGACCACGCACTGAACCGCCGGGTTATTGCGGCCCAGCTGCGCTGTTGGGGCGCGACGGTGCAGGAAGCTGCCAATGCCGACGAGGCATTGGCCCTGCAGAGGGAAGCGCCCTGCCCGCTGGTGATGCTCGACATCGGCCTGCCGGGAATGGATGGCTATGCGCTGGCCCGGCAATTGCGGCTGTGTGAGACGGAAGGAGCACCTCGCACCCGCCTGCTTGCGCTCTCCGCCTTCACCGGTGTCGACCACGCGCTGCGCTGCCAGGCGGCCGGCATCGACGCGGTGCTGGTCAAGCCGCTGCAGGTCGATGCGCTACTGGAAGTGCTGGATCAGCTTGTGGCGGCCAGCACCAGCGCGGGTGGTGCCGACGAACTGGCGGTCGCCTACGAAGACGATATCGATCGTGAGGTGCAATGCCTGCAGGAGGCGATCGATCATTGCGATGCCGCTCGACTGCGCCATCACGCGCATCGACTGCAAGGCGTGTTGCAGATGCTCGGCGCGGGCGGCATGGCGGCGCTTGCCGGTGAGCTCTGGGAGTTGGGCGACTGCGTGCCACCCAGGTGGGACGATGCGCGCCAGGCACTGGCAGAGATGCAAAGCTGGCGTGGCTCCCAGAGTACGGAAGCCACGCCGGCGGCCTGAATCAGGCGGCGTTACGGCCCGCCTGGCGGCGGGTCAGGTCGTTGAAGCGACCCAGCGACATCAGGTGCTGGTGGATCAGCGCCAGCCAGCCGTTGCGATGCCATTCGACGACGGTCGCGTCCGGCAGTGCAATGAACTTCTCCACGTCGACGACGAAGAAGCCGTTGAGGTTGAACTCGCGGCCATCGGGCAGGCGCACGGTGGCGTTGCGCTCGACCAGCAGGCCGTTGTCGACCAGCGCCTTGGAGAAGGCCTGGGTCTGTTCGTGCTCGCGGGTGAACTGGCCGCAGAACTCGAGTGCCTGCTGCACCATGTCGGTGGCCTTGCCATCGACGAACAGCGGCTGACCTTCTTCGCCGCCACGGACGATGCGCGGGCTCTCTTCGTCGATGCCGAGCAGGAAGTCATTGTCCGCGCCGGTGTCGATGAAGATGAAGGGATGGCGGCGCAGGTAGGCCGGGATGTAGGTCTCGTCGTCCCACAGGCCATCGGTGATGAACAGGTTGTCGGTGGTCACACCCACGGCGGCCATCGGCACCGCGCTCGGGCCTGCGAACAGGATCGGGAAGTGGTGCAGCGCCAGCGAGAATTCGCCCAGCACCAGCGGGATCGAGTTGCTGCTGGCAGCGAACTCGAGCTTGCCCGGCAGGATGCGCAGATCGGCGTGCAGATCCGCCTGCAGCGGCACCGGACGGGTGTAGAACAGGGGCGCGCTGCTCGGCGCAGCTTCGGTGGTGGTGTCGCTGGTGGTGGTCATCGTGGAAACCATGTCGATCATGCGCGCCTGCCATCCCGGGCGCGCCAGCGGGAACAACCTGAATCCCGCATTATCAACAAGGCAGGTGGCAACGGCCACCCCGCGGCTCACTTATTTCAGCTGCAACGGATAACGCTGCCACAGAACGTGGACCAGGAAGCCGGCCAACTCGGTGTCGCGCGCACTGACTGCTGCGCGGATCTTGTCCAGCAGGACCATGTCGCTGCAGTGCCGCACGTCGGCGTGGTTGGCCTGCCCTGCGCGGCGCGCCCGATAGCGTGCAGCTCGCTGCGCGTCGCTCATTGCGTACCCGAACTTGGGCGGCCGACCGCGTTTGCGCGGCAGGGGCAGCTCCAGGGTTCCGGGATCATTGTCATCACGCATGGGCAGGGTGCGGGCGGCGGCAAGCAACGGGGGGTGCGCAATTTATCGTGAGGCATCACTTTAATCCAGCTTTTTCTGCAGTTTTGTTGCAATGCAGTGCAGGTGCGTGGCGCACGGAGGGCACCCATCCACGCATGGCGTGGATCTACTTCCTTGGGTAGATCCACGCCATGCGTGGATGAGCCCCCGCCAATACGCAAAAAGGGGAACCCGCGAACGGGCTCCCCTGCTCCTTCCTTACGACACACGCACCGGCTCGTAGCCGTGCAGATGCGATTCGCTGCTGGCGCGTCCCTGGCTCAGCGAACGCAGCGAGGTCGTGTAACCGACCAGCTGTGCCAGCGGCGCGAACCCGCTGACTTCGGCGCGACCGTCCTGGTCGTCGATGCGGGCCACGCGGCCATGGCGACGATTCAGATCGCCCACCACGTCACCCACCGAGGCGGACGGCGAATGCACCGTCACCGCCATCACCGGTTCCAGCAACTGCGTGCCGCTGGCCGCCAGCGCGGCCTTGATGCCCTCGCTGCCTGCCCGGTGGAACGCCATCTCCGACGAATCCTTCGCGTGGGTCTGGCCATCCACCAGGCTGACCTCGATGCCGACCACCGGATGGCCCTGGGGGCCTTCCGACAGCGCGGCACGAACGCCCTTCTCCACCGCAGCGATGAAGTTGCGCGGCACCACGCCACCAACGATGCGGTCATTGAACACGACCTCGCCGTCGTCGCGCGGCGCCACGTCCAGCACCACGTGCGCGAACTGGCCCTGGCCACCGGTCTGCTTGACCAGTCGGCCCACAACACCTTCAACGGCACGCTGCGGTGTCTCCTGGTACGCGACGCGCGGCGCGCCAATGCCGATGTCCAGCTTCCATTCGCTGCGCAGGCGTTCGACCATCACTTCCAGGTGCAGCTCGCCCATGCCCCAGGCCAGGGTTTCACCGGTGTCGCCATCGGTTTCCACCCGGAACGAGGGATCTTCCTGGGCCAGACTGGCCAGGCCCTGCGCCAATCGGATCAGGTCGGCCGCACGCGCCGGCTCCAGCCGCCACGCCAGCACCGGGGCCTGCGCCTGGATGCTCTCCAGACGCAACGGCTGCCCTCGCCCGCTCAGCGTTTCACCGCTGACCGCATCCTTCCAGCCCAGCACCGCCACGATGTCGCCGGCCACCGCCTGCGCGATGTCCTGGGTCTGGTCGGCCTGCACGCGCACCAGCCGGCTGATGCGGCGCCCTTGCGGGTGCTGCGAGCTGGCCACGTTGTCGCCCACCTTCAAGGTGCCCGAGTACAGCCGCACGAAGCTCAGTGCGCCGTGCTGCTGGTGGGTGATCTTGAACAGCAGGCCCGCCAACGGGCCGTCCGGGTCCGGCGGCAGCAGGACGTCCCCGCCCTCGCCTTCGGCCGTAACCGCAGGACGATCCAGCGGCGACGGCAGGTAATCGACCACCGCGTCCAGCAGCGTTTCGATGCCCTTGTCCTTGAACGCGGCACCGGCCAGCACCGGCACGCCGGCACCAGACAGCGTCGCGCGACGGATCGCTGCGCGCAGCATCGCCGCGTCGATATCACGGCCTTCCAGCCACGCCGTTGCCAGTACATCGTCATGGTCGGCCACGGCCTCGACCAGCGCATTGCGCTGCGGCTGCCACTGCGCGCGCTCGGCGTCGCTCCATGCCGTCACTGTCGCCGCGCCACCGTCCTGCCAGTGCAGCACGCGGCCATCGACCAGGTCGACCCAGCCATGGAAGTCACCTTCACTGCCCAACGGTACGCCCAGCGCCCAAGGGCGCGCCCGCAGCTTGTCCTGCAGCTGCTCCAGCACGCGCTCGAACGACGCGCCGATGCGATCCATCTTGTTGACGAACGCAATCAACGGCACGCCATGCCGGCGCGCCTGGCGCCACACGGTTTCCGACTGCGGCTGCACGCCGTCCACGGCCGAGAACACGGCCACGGCACCGTCGAGCACACGCAGCGAGCGCTCGACCTCGATGGCGAAGTCGATGTGGCCGGGGGTGTCGATCAGGGTCAGCTGATGCAGCGGCAGATCGCGCGGCGCCCATTGCGCGTGCACGGCGGCGGCGCCGATGGTGATGCCACGCTCGCGTTCGATCGCCGAGAAGTCGGTGGTCGCGTTGCCGTCGTGCACTTCGCCGACGCGGTGGATCTCGCCGGTCTTCCACAGAAGGCGTTCGGTAAGGGTGGTTTTGCCAGCGTCGATGTGGGCAATGATGCCGAGGTTGCGAAGACGCGACAGAGTATGGGTGTTCATGAGATGGGTTCCTGCTGGGCCAACTTCGGGGGCCGCACACCCCGGTTGGCTACAGGGTGTGCGGCTGACGTTCGGTCTCGGCGATCTGGTGCATGGCACGTTCTCCTTGCGGTGGAGCGGGTTGAGGGATGGAAGGCGGAAACGAAAAGAGCGCCCCGGAGGGCGCTCTGTGGATGGTCCAGCGAAGGCCGCGATCAGCGGCCTCGTGGGGCTCCAGGCAGACACGCCCGTTCCGCGCTTGCGCGGGTCAGGGTGAAAAACTTCAGGAGCGGCATCCGGTTCATGCGGCGCATTCTAGACCTGTCAGTCTGGCGCGCAAGTGAATATTGCGCGCATGGATGGAACGATGAGGCGCAATGGAATGGGCATGTCTCAAAAAGTAATCACTCGCAGCCGTTGATACGCCGCGCCTCACCCACCGTCGCGGCGTGATCCCCCGTCACCGACACCCAGTCCTTCAGCGGGAAGGCGGCGTTGATCTCGCCGCGACGGGGCGTGTCGTGGATCGTCACTTCGGTCCAGCTGCCCACCGCACCCAGCTCACGCAGGCGGGCCGCCTGGTCGTCTTCGGTACTGAAGGTGTCACCCGGCTTCGACGGCTTAGCATTGTTCACCGTGGCGGTCTTCAGTGCGCGCACGCGCAGCGCACCATTGGGCATGCGCTGACTGATCACGTCGTAGCGTTCAACGCCATAGGCCCATGACCGCTCGGCCTGGCGGCGCACTTCACTGCCGTCATCGGCAACTTCGATCTTGCCATCCACCAGTCCACCCACGGCAGCGATGCCGCCGTAGCCCGCCATCATTGCTTCGTAGCCGATCATCTGCCGCTTCTCCAGCGGCAGTTCGCTGGCCGCAGGCTTCATGCCCGGCAGCTTCAGATACGCCGACTTCTTGCAGAGCAGCAGCACGCTTTGATTGCCCCAGGCCATCAGCATCGCGCCACCGGTGTAGTAATGCGTGGTGAACAGATCGGAGGCGGCGCCGGCACCCTTCGCATGACGGATTTCGATCGAGGTCGCCTGGTCAGCCACCTTGTCCAGCACAACCGTGCGGACGGGAGCGGCGTGCGCCGTGCACGATGCAGCAATGATCGAAGCCAGCAGTGTCGCGCGCGGGAGGATGTATTTCATGGGGGTCATTCCGTTGAGAAAAACGAACCGCCAATGATACTTCGCCCCGCTCTGCGCGGCTTTACCGCATCAGGTCACCACCACCAACGGCACACCGCGGCGCGGATGCTGCAGCACCACCACGTCCTGCTGGTACACGCGCTGCAGGTTGGCCTCGGTCAGCACCTCCGAAGGCGTGCCGTCAGCGGCCACCCTGCCCTGTTCCAGCAGCACGATGCGATCGGAGTAACCGGCCGCCAGATTGAGGTCATGCAGCACCACGATCACGCATGCGCCCGCTTCGGCGCAGGCACGCACGCTGCGCAGGGTGCGCTCCTGATGGCGCAGATCCAGCGCAGCCGTAGGTTCGTCCAGCAGCAGCAACGGCGTGTCCTGTGCCAGCACGCGGGCGAAGGTGGTCCGCGCCGATTCACCGCCCGACAGCTGCTGCACTTCGCGCAGGCGCAGCGCCTGCAGTTCGGCAGCATCGATCGCGCGTTCCACCTGCGCATCGTCCACTTGCGGGTCCGGCGGATGCGGCAGGCGCCCCATCGCCACGACTTCTTCCACGCTGAAGGCGAAGCGCACACCGTGTTCCTGTGGCATCACCGCACGTTCGCGTGCCAGCGGCCCGGCCTTGTAGTCACGCAGCGGGCGTCCGTGCAGATGCACGTCGCCACCATCGGCGCGCAGATCGCCGGCCGCCACACCCAGCAGGGTGGACTTGCCGGCGCCATTGGGCCCCACCAGTGCCGTCACCGTGCCCGGCTGGAACGCAAGGGTGATGCCATGCAGGATCTCGCGCTGTTGACGGCGCACCACCACGTCGCGCAATTGCAGAAAAGCGCTCATGCGGCGGCCTTGCGACGCTGCTGCAGCACCAGCCACAGGAAGAACGGCGCGCCCAGCGCGGCGGAGAACAGGCCCAGCGGAATCTCGGCAGGCGGGTCCAGGGTGCGTGCAGCAGTGTCGGCCACCACGATCAGCAGCGCCCCCAGCAGGCCCGACAACGGCAGCAGCCAGCGATGGCCGGGGCCGACCAGCAGGCGCGCCACGTGCGGCACCACCAGGCCGACGAAACTGATCGAACCAGCGAATGCCACCGCAGAGCCCACCAACAGCGCACTGAACGCCACCAGCAGGCGCCGTGTACGCGCCACATCCAGCCCCAGGTGCTGCGCCTGTCGTTCGCCCAGCGCCAGCATGTCCAGCGGCGTGGCCAGGCGCTGCAGCGCGAATGCACCGATGGCAAACAGCGGCAACACCGCGACCACATCGGCCCAGTTGGCGCGCGCCAACGAGCCCATCTGCCAGAACACCAGCGATTGCAGCTCGCTTTCGTTGGCGATGTAGGTGAGGAAACCGATCAATGCCGAGCAGAATGCGGCCATCGCAATGCCCACCAGCAACAACGTGGCATTGCCGCTACCCTTGCCCGGCCGCGCCAACGCGTAGGTCAACCCGATCGCGGCGGCACCGCCGCCGAATGCCGCCACCGGCACCAGCCAGCCGGCTGCACCCGCGGCACCGAGCACGATCGCCGCCACCGCGCCCAGCGCAGCGCCCTGGCTGACACCGACGATGCCCGGATCGGCCAGCGGATTGCCGAACAGTCCCTGCAGGCTGGCGCCGGCCATCGCCAGCGCCGCGCCCACCATGGCCCCCAGCAGCGCACGCGGAATGCGCAGCTGCCACACCACGGCCAGGTCACGGCTGCTGACCGATTGCGGATCGAGCAGGCCCAGCTTCACCGCCAGCGCCTGCATCACTTCCAGAGGCGGCAGCCGCAGCGGGCCCACGGCGAACGACGCCAGCACCGCACCCAGCAGCGCGACCAGCGCAATCAACAACATCGTCCGCCCGCGACGGCGGCGTCGATCCGCAGGACTCATGCCTTCGGCAGCGCCGCCAGCGCCTGTGCCAGCGCCAACGCGCCCGCACCAGAACCGATGCTGGCGTACTTCAGCTGCGCATCCGGCATCACCCAGACCCGGTTGGCCTGTCCGGCCGGGGTCTGCTTCAGCGTCGGGTAGGCCTTCCACAGACCCTCGGCACCGCCGAACAGCTGCAGGTCATGCTCGGTCACCAGGATCACTTCCGGTGCCGCCGCGACCACGCCTTCGTTGCTCAGCTGCGAATAGTTGGCCACGCCGGCCTCGGTGCCGATGTTGATGCCGCCGGCCAGCGCGATCAGTTTGGCCGACGCGCTATCGGCACCGGCCACGGTCGGCGCACCGCCTGCGCCCGTCGCCGACACATGGATCACCCGCGGCGCATGCGCGAGACCCTTGCCGATCGCCGCCGCCTCGTCCAGCTGTCGCTGCACCTGCGTGGCCAGGGCCTGCCCTGCATCGGCCACGCCGAGCACGGCGGCAATCTTGCGCACCTTGTCCGGTGCCGGCTGCAGGTCATCGATCACCACTGCGGGCTCGCCCACTTCGCGCAGTTTCTTGGCCAGTTCGGTGTGGCGACGCAGGCTGTTGCCGATGAACAGCGAGCCCTGCAGGCTCAGCACGCCCTCCACGCCGGTGGTGCGGTTGAACAGGAACTGGTGCGGCGCGGCCAGGCCTGCCTGAGTCGTGGTGTTGGTCGGCGCGGCGAACACCTGCTTGCCCAGCCCCAGTGCTTCAATCACCGCGATGATGTCGTCACCGCCGGCAATGATCCGGCTGGTGTCATCCACCTCCACACCGGCGCCATCGTCGGACTGCACCTTGCTCGGCAGAACCGCCTGCTGCCCCGGCAGGGTTGGCACGTCATTGCCCGCCACCCGCTGCCAGCCTGCGGGCAGCGCCCCGGCCTCGGCGGTGGCGGCAGTCGGCGCAGCTGCGTCGGGGTTGCCCGAAGACGGCGGTGCCTTGTCGCCACAGGCGGCCAGCACCAGTGAAACGGCAAGCGGGAGCGCACACAGGCGCAGGCGGGGAGCGATGTTCATGCAGGTTCTCCTTGCTGGCAGGGCGACGGGGTGCCGCCCTGCCCTGTGGCTTACGGCTGGCGCAGGCTGATGCGGGTGATGCGGTCACCCTTCGGATCCTCAGCGCCACGCGACTTGTTCACGGCGAAGACATTGCCCTTGCCATCGGCGCGGACGTGATTGGGGAAGGTGCCGCCATCGAGGTTGCCGACCACCTTGCCATCACGATCAACAGCGGTGACCGTGCCAGCACCGCGATTGGTGACATAGGCCAGGCCGCTCTTCGCATCGAAGGCGACGTTCAGTGCGCCAGCGCCGACCGGCACGTCGTGCACGACCTTGCCGCTGGCCACGTCGACGATCAGCAGGTTGTCGGTGCCCTGCGAGGCCACGTAGAGGCGGTTGCGCTGGGCATCGAAGGCCACGCCCGAGGCGCTGATCGAATTGCCCAGGTCGATCACCTTCTCGACCTTGCCGCTGGCCACATCGATCACCGCCGCTTCCGGCGTACCGATGCTGACCGTGAACAGCTTGCCGCTGGGCTCATCCAGCACCAGGCTCATCGGCACGAACTTCTCGTCGTCCACGCCGGAGGCCAGAGTGATCAGCTCCAGCGGCTTCAGCGTCTTCGCATCGAACACCGACAGATGGTCTTCGCCGGTGGCCGAGGCGAACACCTTGCCGTGCGTGCTGTCGACCACGACGTCGCGGGCGTGCGGCACGGTGCCGACCGGGAACTGATGCACCAGCGACAGATCCGCCTGGCGATAGACGGCCACGGTGTCCTGGCGGGTGTTGCTGACCCAGACGTTGCCATTGGCATCATCCACGCCCACGCCGTACACCGCGAACACTGCACCGTTGGTGCTGCCCGGCACCTGTGCCGGGGTGATGGCCTTGGTCACCTTCAGCGACTTCGGGTCCAGCTTCAGCAGCTGCGACTGGGTGACCGGCGGACGGCCGACGGCCGAGGTCACGAACACTGCGTTGCTGGCGGCGCTGTAGGCCGACTGGTACAGGCCCGGCACCAGCTTGTTGGACTGGGTGGCGAACTTCGCCTGGCCCGACAGCGGCAACTGCGGCGACACGCGCAGCTTCAGCACGGTTGCGGCGGCGGGCTGGCTGGCGCGCACCACCACCGGATGGGTGCCCGGCACCGCGTCGGCCGGAATGGCCAGCTGGGTCTTGAAGTTCCCATCGGCATCGACCACCACCGGCTGGCTGTTGAGCACGGTATCGCCACGCAGCAGGCTGACCTGCTGGCCCGGCACGAAGCCGCGGCCGGTGACATCGGCGGTGCTGCCGGGAACCACGTTCTCACCGCGTGAGACAACCTGGCCCTTGAAGGTGGCGCTGGCCGGCTGGTCGAACACCGGCTGTGCGGTGGCGGTCACTGCAAGCAGCAGGCCGGCGGCCAGGGAAGTGAGGCGGAAAGACGGACGGAACGACATGGAAGGCTCCTTGCACACGTAGGCCGCGCCTGGTGGCGCGGGATTCATCGGTTGCCTTGGCCGCTGCACGTCGACAGTCCGCCTGGGTAGTGGGGTCGCACGGCACTGCCGTGCGAGGGATTCATTCGGCGGCGTTGTCACCACCGGTTGGCTGGCCGTCACCGGCGCTGCGGTCGGTCACGCCATACAGTTCATGCAGCGCCGCGTGGAAGGACGCAGGCAGCATCGGGCCATGGCCGAGGCCGGGAAACTCGCGGTACTGCACGCTCAGCCCCGGCACGTTGTCCAAGCGTTCGGCCAGCTGCATCGCCGCATCCGGGGTGGCGCCACCAATACGGCGCAGATGCGCGACCACGCGCGGATTGCTCATGTCACGCTTGCCGCGGTCGCCGACGCGCTCGGCACCGCCGAGCATCAGCCACACCTTCGCGGGCTGACCGTGTGCGTTCTGCACGAACTGCTGCTCGGCATCACCGAGCGGCGCGCCCTGGCTCCACCACAACGACGGGCTGGCGCTGAGGTAGTACTGGAAGGCGGCCGGACGGGTGTACAGGCTGCTGAGCACGAACAGGCCGCCCAGCGAATGCCCCCACAGCGCCTGCTGCTGGGTGTCGATCTTTGCCCGGCGCTCGACTTCGGGCTTGATGCGGCGCTCGATCATGTCGAGGAAGGCAGCTGCGCCGCCGCCAACGGCCTGGGTCTTGCCGCTTTCATCATCGGCGCGATCGATCCAGGCGGTGTAGTCGCGGGTGCGCGCGGCCGAATCGATGCGCAGGTCGTTGTCGTAGCCGATCAGCACCAGTACCGGCGGCGCCTTGCGTGCGGCCAGCTCGGCCAGCAACGGCTGGTCCAGCACCATTGCCACGGCGTTGCCGTCCAGCGCGTACAGCACCGGCGCTGCGGTCGTCGAGGCCTTGGCCGGGATCGCGACATTCACCCGCCAGCGGCGCTGCTGGTCGGGGCTGTCGATCACGAAACGCTCGAAGCGGTAACTGGCCGCCGGCTCATCGAGCACGGTCTGGCCCATCTTCTGCAGCGGATTGCGTTGCTGCGCGTATGCGTACGGAGTAGCCAGGAGCAGGCCCATCATCAAGGCGGCCAGGCCGGACAGCAGCGGGCCACGGCGCGGAGGCAGGACGGAAGACTTCATCAGTGACGGCGAAAGCGGCACACGGCCACCGGTTCACAAGGGACCGCAGTCTACCTTAAACGCGAATGATTATCACATCGATCAAACGTCACGCTGTGTATCACGCGCGCGCCAGCGCTTGCGCCGGAAGTCCGTGTTCATCTACTTTTCCCGCCATCGGGGCGCAGGAATCGCCCCGCCCTCGCGGGCGCCTGCGTGGCCCCTGCCCATCAGCTCCACAACCGCCATGGGATCGGATCCCATGATTGTGAGAACACCTTGAAGCACAAAGCACTGATCGCACTCGTCGCCGGCCTCCTCGCTCCGCTGGCAGGCCACGCCGCGCCAAGCCTTGCCGGGCTGTATTCGGCCTATGAAGAGGCCGGCTATTCCTCCCTTGGGCTGGAAGAGCTCAACCAGACCGTGCAGTTCACGGCGGTGAGCCTGGGCGCCTCCAGCAACCTGCAGGGCGAACCGGTCCTTGAGGCGGGCGACGAAGAGGGCCAGGTGCTGGCCCGCCTGACCGCTTCCGATGACGAGCAGAACGCCAAGCTGGCAGCGATGGAAGAAGGCGTCTCCTTCACCGCCAGCTGCACACTGCAGTTCAGCTCGGGATCGGACTACCTGGCGTTGGGCGACTGCGTACTGCAGTAATCGGGCCGGCAGCGCTGACAGCAGCACGGAAACGACGAAGCCGGCTCAAAGCCGGCTTCGTTGCGTGAGGCGACGTTGGCGACATCAGGGACCGGCGGGTACCGGACCGTAGGAATTGTCCTGCGGCGTACCCGGCAGCAGCGCGAACACCAGGATCACCAGGCCGCCCATCGGCACCAGCGCCAGCAGGTACAGCCAGCCCGACTGGTTGCAGTCATGCAGGCGGCGCACGGTCACTGCGATAAGCGGCACGATCGTGGCCAGCCAGAGCAGACCTACCAGCGCCAGTGCCCCGATGGTGATCCCGGCCATCCAGCTGGAATCGGCCTGCAGGAAAACCGCAGCAACGAATGCCACCATCATTGAAATCGCGCCTACCGCGGTAGCCGCAAGCAACAGGAACAGCTGGAACATCCAGTACTCGCGGCGATTGGCGCGGCCTTCGAACTGGGCGTAGCGCTTCAACGGCAGAATCATTTCCTGCACGGCATCGCTCCTTGAAAAAAGAGCCGCGCAGTCTGCCAAATGCACACGGGCGGGGCAATGTAGAGCCGAGATCCTATGTTTGTGGTCAAGCCTGCTGGAAGCAGGCTTGACCCACTTTCAGCATGGCTGGATCAAAGTCCCGACCGCTCTTGAAGACGCCCCAGGCGATCTT
>NZ_JBHZOP010000119.1:0-9510 GCF_042787595.1 Stenotrophomonas sp. YIM B13575
GCTGAGCGCCGCCACCACTGCCGGCTCTCCTGCGAAGTAAAGGAGGAGGCAGCCGCGCAGAGGCTGCCGGGGGACATTCGCAGGAGAGCCGGCAGTGGTGGCGGAGCCCGATGCACAGCTTCTGCTGGGAAGCCAGCTGATGTACCGCCCCTGCGCCGATGGCACAATGCGGGCATGACGGAACGACTGCGCATCGCCGTAATTGGATACGGCACCGCTGGCCAGGCCTTGGCCATCCTGCTCACCCGTGATGGCCACGAGGTGGAGATCTTCGAACGCGTGCCGACGCCAGGGCCGGTGGGCGCAGGGTTCCTGCTGCAACCCAGCGGACTGCAGGTGCTGTGGCAGATGGGCCTGCTCGATGCCGTGCGCAGCTACGCCATGCCGGTGCGCCGGCTGTATGGCGACACGCCGTGCGAGCGCGCGGTGATGGACATGGGCTATGACGGCCTGGATGCGCGCCTGCACGGTCTGGGCATGCAGCGCGGGGCGTTGTTCTCGGTGCTGGACAAAGCGCGTGAAGGCGCCGGCGAACTGCATGTGGGTACGACCATCGTCGAGGTCGACCACCAGCAGGGGCGGCTGCGCGACAGCGACGGCCGCACGCATGGACCGTTCGATCTGGTGGTTGCCGCCGATGGCGCTGCATCCACGCTGCGCAACGGCATCGACGGTGGCGCGGCACTGGATCGGGTGTACCCGTGGGGCGCGCTGTGGTGCCTGTTGCCGGCCGAAGACTGGCCGCACATGCAGCAGCTGCGGCAGCGCTACGTCGCCGCGCGAAAGATGATCGGCCTGCTGCCGGTGGGTACCCGACCGGGTGACGATACGCCTCGCCTGAGCTTCTTCTGGAGCCTGCCGCGTGCGGATTTCGAGCGTTGGCAGGGCGACGGCATGGCGCCCTGGCTGGAAGAACTGCATGCGCTGTGGCCACAGGCAGGCGCGCGCTTCGCCCATCTGCAGGACGCCGGGCAACTGGCGCGCGCGGTGTACCGCGATGCAGTAATGAAGCGTTGGCACCAGGGCCGGCTGGTACTGGTCGGTGATGCGGCGCATGCGATGAGCCCGCAGCTGGGGCAGGGCGTGAACATGGCGCTGCTGGATGCGCTGGCACTGCGCGATGCGTTGCGTACCCAGGGTGGCGGCGAACCGGCATTGCAGGCCTATCAGGCACAACGGCGTTCGCATGTGGCGGTCTATCAGCGCTGGAGCCGCTGGCTGACGCCGCTGTTCCAGTCCGATCGCGATGCGTGGGCGAAGGCGCGCGACGTGCTGCTGGGGCCGATGGGACGACTGCCTGGCGGGCGCGGGCACATGCTGCGCGTGCTCAGCGGTACCCAGCACGGGTGGCTGGGCGCGTTGCCGCTCGATCCGGCATTCATCGAAGCGCTCGCCGCTGCGCCCATGCCGGTACAGGGCGTGGCGATGCCCGCCACTGCGTGAAGCCATTCATCGGCTTAACGATTACCTCACCCCGTATATGCGACAAGAGATGGGCACGCGACAGCCGCGTCGCCCGCTTTCCTTTTCGTGATCGATCATCGCGTGGCCCGGGTGGCGCCGCCGTCGCTGCCTGCTGCGGCCCGGATGCGCCGCACGATGCACGAGGAGGACGCCATGTTGTTCGCGGTCGAGAAGCTGGAATCGGAAATCTGCAAGCTGCGCGGCCTGCTGCGGATGCTGCACGAGGACCAGCCCGACGTACTGGAAGATGTGTTCGAGTTCCATGTCGGCAGTTTGATCAGCCACGCATCACCGGAAAACCACGACCATATCCGCGCCTGCGCCCACGAGATGCTGGTGGCGATACAGGCACTGCCGCGCCACGCCGACGAGGAAGCGCAGGATTTCAGCCTGATGCCCGGGATCGTCGCCCGCCCGTCGTAAGGCAGGGCAGGCCTCGACGCAGGCCTCTACGAATCAGCGAACCGGCAGCGGCACCACGCTGTCTTCCACGCAGGCGAGCAGCTGTTCGCCCGGTGCCAGTACAGGCACGACACCGGCGGTGAATGCCGAGAACGCCGGCAGGATGGTGATGCCCTGGCGCAGCCAGAACGCGGGGAAGCGCCGACGCAGTGCCGGCAGCGCCACCTGCGGATGCACATGGCCCGCCAGCACGTGCGCGGAGGCATCGGCCAGCGGCTCGTGCCGCAGCAGGAACGGTCCCAAGCGCGGGTCGTCATGCATCTGCACCTGCAGCGCTGCCTTCGGCAGATCACGGTCGTGATTGCCGCGTACCACGTGGATGTCCAGCGCAGCATGCTGCTCGCGCCAACCAAGCCATTGCTGGTACCAGGCCGCGCGATGCGCCGGACCATGCAGGACGTCGCCGAGAATCCACAGTTGCTGGCAGTGGTGGGTGGCCACCAGGTCCTGCAGGCGCTGCAGGTCATCGCCGGTACCGCCGGCCGGCAGGGCGATTCCCGCGCGGCGGAACACGTCCGCCTTGCCAAGGTGCAGGTCGGCGATCAACAACGCGCGACGCGCCGGCCACAGCAGCGCCCGTCCGCCCAGCAGCAGCATCGACTCACCGCCCAGCTGCAGCGGCAGATCAGCGGCCATGGCGGCGCTCCAGCTGTTGCGCGGCACGCTGCACGCGCGTGCGCCAGTCTTCATTGCTGAACTGCCCGCGCAGACGCTCGGCCCATAACGGAAACGCCAGTGGTGTCAGCGACGATGGCTGCAGCAGCGACAACGAACGTGTGGCGATGCCTGCCAGCACCTGCTGCAGTCCGGGAAGATCCAGGCTGTCGTGCAGCACCTCATGCTCGGCCAATGCCAACAGCAGATGCTCCGGATCATGCTCGCGCAGCACGTCGTGCAGCAGACCGGCGGAAGCCTGCAGCTGGCGCAGCGAGCGTGGCATGCCACCAGGCAGGCTGGGCA
The DNA here is from genome assembly GCF_042787595.1 of Stenotrophomonas sp. YIM B13575. Classification (NCBI taxonomy): domain Bacteria; kingdom Pseudomonadati; phylum Pseudomonadota; class Gammaproteobacteria; order Lysobacterales; family Lysobacteraceae; genus Stenotrophomonas; species Stenotrophomonas sp. YIM B13575. Next base: position 2,887 of record NZ_JBHZOP010000119.1, read on the forward strand.
CCAGCAGGCCCGCCACGCGCGCGATGCCGCGGAACTGACGGCGCGCCAATTCGCCCAGGTTCACCGCTTCGCGCAGGTCCTGCAGCAGGCCGTCAGCATCCAGCATCGCCCGCCAGTCCTGTTCCTGCAGTTGCACCGGCGTCGCCGGAGCGAGCACCAGGCCATGGTCGTTCACCGCATAGCCGATGCTGTTGCGCTGTTGCCGGGTGCAGCGCAGGGCCAGCAGCGCGGCCAGCGCTTCATGCACATGGCGGCCCGCAAAGGGATAGACGAACAGGAACTGGCCCTCGCGCCGACGCACATCTTCCACCAGCAGCTGGCCGGGCGATGGCGGCGCAGACAGCTGCGACTGCAACGCCAGCAGCGGCGCGAGCCAGCGCGACTCCGCACTCTGGTCGGCGCCCGACAGCACCCTCTCCAGTTCGCGCCCCAGTGGCATCGACAACGGCAGCTGCCCGCCCTGCCAGCGCGGCACCACGCCATCGCCGCCACCGCGTGCCACGCGCACGAACGCGGTCATGTCGCGCAACTGCACCAGCTCCAGCAGACGCCCGGCAAACTGGAAGCGGTCGCCGCGGCGCAGGCGGCTGGCGAACTGCTCTTCCACCGCGCCCAGGCTGCCGCCACGCAGGAATTGCACGCGCACGCTGCCGTCGCTGCTGATGGTGCCGATCGACAGCCGATGGCGCAGCGCCTGGCGGCGATCGGGCATGCGGTAGAGGCCATCGGCATCGCGTACCACCTTGTGGAACTCCGGATACCGCGACAGCGCACGTCCGCCCTGCACGATGAAATCAAGCACGGCATTCCACTGTGCGTCGTCCAGCGTGGCGAAGGCATGCGTGTCACGAACCTGCTGCAGCAGTGCATCGGCATCGAAGCCGCCAGCCAGTGCGCGGCTGACGGCATGCTGAGCCAGTACATCCAGTGACAAGGTGGGGGGACGTCGTGCTTCGATCACACCATCATGCAGCGCGCGTCGGGCTGCGGCGTACTCAGCCAGTTCCAGCGCGTGGCTGGGAATGCACAGTATCTCGCCGCTGGCACCGGGCCGATGGCGTGCACGCCCGGCCCGCTGGCGCAGGCGGGCCACACCCTTCGGGCTGCCCAGCTGCAGCACCTGGTCCACTTCCGGAAAGTCCACGCCCAGATCCAGGCTGGACGTGGCCACCACGCACCGCAGCGTGCCGGCACGCAGTCCGTCTTCCACCTGCTGGCGCAGCGTAGGATCCAATGAGCCGTGGTGCAGGGCGAGCGTGCCGGCATCTTCCGGCCACACCGCCGCGAGGGCCTGGTGCCACAGTTCCGCCTGCGCACGCGTATTGGTGAAGAACAGGCTGCTGCGTGCGCGGAACACTGCATCGAGCACGCGCGGAAGCTGGGAAAGACCGAGATGCCCGGCCCAGGGAAAGCGTTCGCCGGGTTCGGGCAGCAGGCTGCGGATCGTTACCGGCCGCTGCCGTGCACCTTCCACGATGGGTGACTGTGGCCGGTGCGGCAGCAGTACGTCGCGTGCCTGCGGCAGGTTGCCCAATGTTGCCGACAGTCCCCACAGCTGCATCGCGGGCGCCGCCGCACGCAGCAGCGCCAGGTTCAACTGCAGCAGCACGCCGCGCTTGTTGCCCAGCAGTTCGTGCCATTCGTCCACCACCACGCAGCGCAGCTGGCGCATGCGTTCGAGGGTATCGGGATAGCTGAGCAGCAGCGCCAGCGACTCCGGTGTGGTCACCAGCACATCGATGCGACCTTCGCGCGCCAGGCGCCTGTCACGGTTGCTGGCATCGCCGCTGCGCAGCCCCACGCGCCAGCCCAGGCCAAGGCCATCGATCGGCGCCTGCAGCGCGCGTGCGGTATCGCTGGCCAGCGCCCGCAGCGGTGTCACCCACAGCACCTGCAGCGGGCGTACCGCGCTGGCGCGACGCGGTGCGGGGGGCGGGTCGAGCATCGCCTGCAGCAACGGGCCACCGAACATGGCAAGGGTCTTGCCGCTGCCGGTGGGCGTGTGCAGCAGGCCCGATTCGCCGGCCAGGTAGTGTCGCCACATCGCGCGCTGGAAGGGCAGCGGGCGCCAGCCGCGGCTGCCGAACCAGTCGTTCAGTCGCTGCAGCGCATCGCTGCGCTTCATCGCGCCAGCGCCTGCAACTGTGCCAGATGGTCGGCTTCGGCAGCCGGTTTGTCGTGGCGCCAGCGCAGGATGCGTGGAAAGCGCACGGCGATGCCAGACTTGTGCCGCGCGCTGCGGTTGACGGCTTCGAAACCGAGTTCGAACACCTGCTCGGCACTGACGCTGCGCACCGGGCCGAAGCGCTCGCGGGTATGCGCGCGGATCCAGCGGTCGAGGGCGAGGATTTCCTTGTCGTCCAGCCCGGAATAGGCCTTGGCCACGGGAACCAGCGTGTCGCCATCCCAGACCCCGAAGTTGTAATCGGTGTACAGCGTGCTGCGCCGGCCATGACCCGCCTGCGCATACAGCAGTACGGCATCGATGGTGAGCGGCTCGACCTTCCACTTCCACCAGTCGCCACGACGGCGCCCGGACTGGTAGATCGAATCGCGGCGCTTCAGCATCAGCCCTTCCACGCCGCGCTCGCGCGATGCTTCGCGCAGCTGCGCGGCATGCTGCCAATCGTCGGCGGGCACCTCCGGCGACAGCTGGATGCGCGGATCGCCGAGCGCGCCGACCACCTCGGCCAACTGCGCGCGACGTTGCTGCAGCGGCAGCGCACGCAGGTCCTCACCGTCGCGTTCCAGCAGATCGTAGGCGAGCACGCGCACCGGCGTGTTGCGCAGGGTGGCGGCGCCGGGTTTGCGGCGCTGGATGCGGGTCTGCAGCGCGGTGAATGCACGCGGCAGATTGTCAGCGTCATCCCATGCCAGCAGCTCGCCATCCAGCACGCAGCCATCGGGCAGCGAGGCGGCGGCCTGTTCGATCTCCGGGAAGCGACCGTCCAGCCGTTCTTCGCCGCGCGACCACAACGCCACCTCACCCTGGCGCCGCAGCAACTGCAGGCGGATGCCATCCCACTTCCATTCCAGCAGCCAGTTGCCGATGTCGCCCAGCCGCTCGGTGGGCTCACCTTCCAGCGGCGAGGCCAGGAAGAACGGATAGGGCTGCTGGCGATCGGTCGGCAGTTCTTCGGCAGACAGCAGCGTGGCCAGCAGGCCGGGGGAGGGCACCCAATCGCCGAGCATGCGCTGGGCGATGCGGGCGATGTCCAGCCCGGACCACTCGGCCAATGCCTGCTGCACCACGCGCTGCGACACGCCAACGCGCAGTGCACCGGTCAGCAGCTTGTTGAAGACCAGGCGTTCGGCCGATGCAAGCTGTCGCCAGCCCTCGACTACAGCGGCACGACGCACGGGCTCTGGCTGGTTGGCGACGGCAAGCAGGTGCTGTTCGATCCAGTCGGCCAGGGGGCGATCCTCGCCTTCGCTGGCAGGATCATCCAGCAGCAGCGTGAGCGTCTCCGCAAGGTCGCCGACCTGCGCGTAGCTGTCCTCGACCAGCCATGGCGGCAGCCCGGATTCTTCGGCGATCCACGCCCGCAGTTCGCCACTGCCTGCGATCTTGCGGCGCGCGCCGCCCACCTTGCCGCCGCTGAGCAGGTACAGCGCCCACGCCGCGTCGTGCGGACGTGCGTGCTGGAAGTAGTCGATCAGCGCCGCGCGCTTGTCCAGCGTCGCGGTGCTGCGATCCAGGCGCTGGTACAGCGCGGCGAAGGCCTTCACTCCTCGCCTCCGAAATCGGTGCGGAAGGCTTCGGCGGCAATGCCGCGTTCGCGCAGGTACGGAATCAGCGCATCGGTGTTGCCGTGGGTGGCGATGATCCTGCGCGCGCCGGTCTGCGTGATGGTCTGCAGCAGTGCTGGCCAATCGGCATGGTCGGAGATTACGAAGCCACGGTCGACGTTGCGGCGGCGGCGATTGCCGCGCAACTGCATCCAGCCCGAGGCGAAACCAAGCTGGTGGCGGCCGAACCGGCGCAGCCAGGGCGTGCCGGCGGCCGAGGGTGGCGCCAGGATCAGCTGGCCTGCGGCATCGGGCTGACGTCCCTGTTCGGCAACGGTGAGCGTATCGAGCATCGGCACACCGGCCTGGCGATAGACGGCAACGCCGTTGGCGATGGCACCGTGCAGCCAGGCAGGCTGGTCATCCACCGCGCGCAACTCGGCCAACACGCGTTGCGCCTTGCCCAGCGCGTAGCAGAGCAGCACGGCCGCTTCCCCGCGTTGCGCGCACTCGCGACGCCAGGCGGCGATCTCGGCCGCCACGGCGCGGGTATCGGGCCAGCGATAGATCGGCAGCGCGAATGTGGCTTCAGTGATGAAGGTATCGCAGGGCACCACTTCGAACGGGGTGCAGGTGGGGTCGGGCTGGCGCTTGTAGTCGCCAGACGCCACCCAGACCTGCTCACCGTCGTCGATGCGCACCTGCGACGAGCCGAGCACGTGCCCGGCCGGATGCAGCGATACCTGCACCCGGCCCAAGGCAAACGGCACGCCCTCGGCATGCGCGTGCAGCGGCACATCGCCCAGGCGCCAGCGCAGGATCGGCACGCTGCCGGTGCTGCAGTGGTATTCGCCCATGCCGGGTCGCGCATGGTCGCCATGACCATGGGTGATGACCGCGCGCGGCACCGGCCGCCAGGGATCGATATGGAAATCGCCTGCCGCGCAGTACAGCCCTTCCGGCCGCAGTACCACCAGATCGTCATTGCCTGCCATGCCGTCACTGTGGCGTGGCGGTCGTGCACGCGGCGAGAATCGGCCTGAACGCGGGGTTGCCGGGCGATACGGCACAATCGGGCCGCACACCTCTTGCCGGCGGGGAAGGAACCGATGAGTGGACCGAGCTTCAACAGCAGCGCTCCCTACGAAACCCACGTGGTACTCAACCAGCCGCCACCGTTCGCCGGTCGCCAGTTGTGGACCGACGACATCGCACTGATGGAGGCCGTGCAGCGCGAGGGTGCGGCAGCCTTCGCGCCACGCCTGGCGGTGTATGGAGGACTGGCCGGCGACGAGCTGTACCGCATCGGCTTCGACGCCAACCGCGACCGCCCACGCCTGCGCACCCATGATGCGCAGGGCCATCGCATCGATACCGTGGAATTCCATCCGGCGTACCACCAGCTGATGCAGGCGGCGAAGGAGCACGGCGTTGCCGGGCTGTCCTGGCACGAGCCACAGCCCGGCGCCCATGTCGCGCGCGCCGCACTGAGCTACCTGCACCACCAGGCCGAAGCCGGCACCAGCTGCCCGCTGACCATGACCCATGCCGCAGTGGCCGTGCTGCGCGGGCAGCCGCATCTGGCCGAGTGGTCGCGCAAGGCCGCCGCACCGGTATACGACCCGCGTGATGTGCCGGTGGCCGACAAGGCAGGCATCACCCTGGGCATGGGCATGACCGAGAAGCAGGGCGGCTCGGACGTGCGCGCCAACACCACCCGCGCCGAACCCATCGATGGCGAGCGCTATCGGTTGATCGGGCACAAATGGTTCTTCTCTGCGCCCATGTGCGATGGCTTCCTGGTACTGGCGCAGGCGCCGGCCGGATTGACCTGCCTGCTGATGCCACGGCGGCTGGCCGACGGCGATCGCAATGCGTTCCGCCTGATGCGCCTGAAGGACAAGCTGGGCGACTGGGCCAACGCCTCCAGCGAAGTGGAGTTCTGCGGTGCCCAGGCCTGGCGGGTGGGCGAGGAGGGGCGCGGCGTCGCCACCATCATCGGCATGGTGATGATGACCCGGCTGGACTGCATGCTGGGCGCTGCGGCGGAAATGCGCATGGCGCTGGCGCAGGCGCTGCACCACGCGCGGCATCGGCGCACCTTCGGAAAGCCATTGATGGACCATCCGCTGATGGCCAACGTGCTGGCCGATCTGGCGCTGGAATCGGAAGCTGCCACGGTGCTGGCGATGCGTATCGCGCGCGCGGTCGATCATGCCGGCAGCGATCCGGTCGAGGCCGCGCTCGCGCGGCTGGGGACGGCATTGGGCAAGTACTGGATATGCAAGCGTGCGCCTGCGTTCGTCAACGAAGCGCAGGAATGCCTGGGCGGTGCTGGCTACGTGGAGGAATCGGTGTTGCCGCGGCTGTACCGGCAGGCGCCGTTGAATTCGATCTGGGAGGGCAGCGGCAACATCCAGTGCCTGGACGTGCTGCGTGCGCTGGCGCGCGAACCGGAGGTGCTGGCGGCACTGCAGGGTGAGCTGGAGGCGGTGGCCGACCGTGATGCGCGCTATGCGGCGGCGCTGCAGCAGTGGCGCGATGCGGCGGCACCGGAGGAGGCACAGGCGCGGGTGTTCTGCGAACGCACGGCCCTGCTGCTGCAGGCGGCGTTGTTGCTGCGTGCACGCAGCCCGATGGCCGAAGCGTTCATCCGCAGCCGGCTGCAGGGCGAACATGGGTTGGCATTCGGCACGCTGCCGGCGGGGTTGGATATGGCGGGGATGCTGGCGCGCGCGCTGCCGTAGTGGTGGCCAACGGCTGAGCCCCTCGTGGTGGGCGCTGCAGGAGCGTGGGCAGGGCCGCGCGGGTGGGCTGCGCAGGGGGCGCTGCAAGTACGTCCCTGTAAGCTCGGTCGCCGCATCCATGCGGCTCACGCCCCTGCGCAACCCACCC